>JBDTIE010000216.1:0-7927 GCA_039936515.1 Rhodanobacter sp.
TATAGGGCGACGGGTTGAGCGCCCGCAGAGCGCGATACACGTCCACCGGCCGCGCATTGAAGGCCACGCTCAGTCGCTGCGACGGCACCACCTGGAAAATGTCGCCGGCGCGGATGTATTCCTTCGCGCGCTCGACCATGGCCTCGAATTGCGGCTGGGTGAACGAGGATTTGAAATCGCTCTCGTCCAGCGCCACCGAATGCACCAGTTGCGGATACGCCGCGCCAGCCTGCCGCAACCGGTGCACCAGCGCATCCAGCCGCCGCCGCGCCGCCGCATAGGCCTGCGGCTGCGCCGGGTCGGCATGGACGATCAGGTACAGGCGCCCCTTGAGGTTGTCGAATACCGCGACCTCCTCGGCCAGCATCAGCAGCACGTCCGGCGTGCCCAGTTCGTCGGGTCGATCCCATTGCGCCAGTCGCGGCTCGATGTAGCCAATCGTCTCGAAACCGAAATAGCCCACCAGTCCGCCGCTGAATGCCGGCAGCTGCGGCAATCGCGGCACGTCGTAGTGCGCTCGCAGCGTCTCGATTTCCGCCAGTGGGTCGTCCACGTGCCGACGCTCCACAACCTCACCGCTGTCCTCCACCTCAAGCTCGTGCCCGCGGAAGCGAAACACCCGCTTGGCCGGCAGGCCAATGATCGAATAGCGTCCCCAGGTGGCGCCACCCTCGACCGACTCGAACAGAAAGGTGTACGGACCATCGGCCAGCTTCAGGTATACCGACAGCGGCGTGTCCAGATCCGAAAACACCTCGCGCACAAGCGGTATGCGCGTGTGACCGTGTGCCACCAGCGCATCGAATTCATCTCGGGAAATCACAAGCGTTCCGGACGTCCAAACAGGGCGGTCACGATAGCAGGGTAAACGTCATGCGCGTTTGCGCTGTTTACCCGCGCGCGTCGAAACCCCGATCGGCGGCAGCAGACAGCAGCCTGCTCGCAATCCGCGCGCTCGTCATTTATTGCGCTGATACCGCGTAGCGACCACGACCTGCATGAAGCGCTTGAGCAACGCGCGCTGCTCGCCATCATTGGAGTCCACGGTCATCGACCAGCTCAGGCGAATGCCGCTGGCAGCGCCGGGGTCGCAAAACACCAGTACGTCATCTATGCGATCGCTGCCCTGGTAGACCGCAGCGGTGCACGGCATGGCACGGTGGCGGACGGGGAAGCTGGCAGTCTTGCCGGCGGGGTCGAGTTGGCGGTAGCGGGCGCGGTCAGCAGCCACTTCAGCGGCAAGGTCCGGCAACTTGCGCGGCCACACATTGAGAACCATCACCCGTTGCGGCTTGCCGGTCCATTCGCCGCGGTACATCACGGCGTTGACGCCGATGGCCCTGGCGTAGAGGCAGCAATCAGCGGTCCAGCCGGTTGGCGCCGGGGCGGTGATGGTCCACGCCGGGACGTTGCCATCGCGCGCGCCATGGGCGTTGAGGAGCGGCGGCGCCCGCTGCTGGGCTACGGCCACGGGCGTGGCGAGCGTGGCGGCCAGCAACGCGCCAAATGCCCGCGCCAAGGCTGGTCGACGGCGGCGAAAGATCGGCTTGCAAAGTGCGTGCACGCGTGGCAAATGCATCGGTTGTCCCTGGATGAACGCGCCCGGCAGGCCGGGCGCTGGCTTTGGCGGCCATTGTGGCCCACAGGCCTGGGTCGGTCGGCCGCAAATCCTCTGCCCAAATCCGGTTCCGTGGTGGGGGAACCAACGCCAAGGGGGGCGGTCTGAACTCTCGATTGGCGATTCCATTGCCGTGGATCGCGCCGCCACCCCGCCGACCGTCCCTCGCGGCGTCGGTGGCGGCACGCCAATCACATGGTGTTTCCTCTCACGTCTTGACGACGTTTATCCCGACGCATCCACAAGCTGCGTCGGGATCTTTTCTGTCAGCAACCGCGATGGCCTTGATCATGGCCGCAATCGAGCGCGTGCCTTGGCGGCAGCGCCGCCGGTTTTCCCCACCCTGTTCCAGGGCAATCTCGAGCGTGCTAGCGGGCGTTGGTCTTGTCCGCCTCGGCCGGCTTTTGTGGCAAAACCGGCTCCGCCGCACCGACACTCACGTGCCCGGCCCAACCATCGAAATAGACATCGCTGATCAGATGCAGCCTGGCCACCGCATAGCGTGGACTGGGGCAACTGGAGCTGGTGAAATCCTCCTCGGCGATGAGTCCATCGGTCAGCCCCTTGATGCAGGTCGTCACGTCGTATGGTTCGTAATACGTCAATTCACGCACCATGCGGTCGAAACGTCGTTGCGCGCGACGTGCCGCGACATCATCGGCGTAGACCGATGCCATCGTCGTCAACAGGTCCTTCGACCTTTGCAGCTCGGCGGGGGTCGATTTGTGCATGGCAGAGGCAAGCACCGCCAGATAGTCGGGGTCGTGACGCTCGGCGGCCAGAGTCAGCCACGCCAAACCCAGGGCGTGATCTACCGGTAGCGCGTCACCTCTGAAATGCATGACTCCGAGGACGTACTGCGCCTTCTTGCTGCCCCAGCCAGCCGCCAGGTCGAGCATTTCCATGGCGCCCCTGTGGTTGCCACGGGACAAGTCGCGGCCGGCCATGCAGAAATTGAATTCCCCCGGCAGGAATCGGTACATCGCGTCATTGCAAGCGGGCAGCTTGATACCTGGCGTCGCGTTAGTCACCGGCGGAAGCGTCGGCTGGGAAAATGCCGGCCCCGCCATCACCATGAAAACCAGGGGCAGCCCATACCGGATCAAAGATCGCGCAAGGCTCATGGCATCTCTCCTGATCGTCGCCGAAGTTTGACGCAACCAAGGCCAAGCTAACCCATTTCGCGCGCAATTTCCTCGTGCATGCGTTCAATGACCGCCCTGTAGTCCGGCGCGTGGAAGACCGCCGAGCCGGCGACAAAGGTGTCCGCGCCAGCGGCGGCGATCGCGCCGATGTTGTCGGCGGTGACGCCACCATCGACCTCCAGGCGGATGGCGCGGCCGCTGGCCTCGATGCGTTCGCGCGCCTGGCGCAGCTTGTCGAGCGTGCCGGAGATGAACTTCTGCCCGCCGAAACCGGGATTCACCGACATGACCAGGATCAGGTCGAGCTTGTCCATCACGTAATCGAGGTGATCCAGCGGCGTGGCCGGATTGAACACCAGGCCGGCCTGGCAGCCGGAATCCTTGATCAGTCCAAGCGTGCGATCAATGTGCTCACTGGCTTCGGGATGGAAGCCGATCAGCGTGGCTCCAGCCTTGGCAAAGTCCGGCACGATGCGGTCCACCGGTTTGATCATCAGGTGCACGTCGATCGGCGCGTCGATGCCGTAGGCGCGCAACGCGGCGAGCACCATCGGACCCATGGTCAGGTTGGGCACGTAATGGTTGTCCATCACGTCGAAATGCACCCAGTCGGCACCGGCGGCCAGCGCCGCGGCGGTGTCCTCGCCCAGCCGCGCAAAATCGGCGGCGAGGATCGAGGGCGCGATGATGGGGGATTGTCTGGGCATGGCGGGGCCGGAAATAGGGAATAGGGAACAGCGCGAAGCGGATACGCCCGCAATTATGGTGCCTGCGGACTCGCGGGAGTCAGCCTACGGCAACGACGTGTTGTACCGATTCTCTATTCCCTATTCCCCGCTCTACGGCCAGCCGCGCATCTCCTTGACCCGGTCGTACGCCGCATTGATCTCGCTGGCACGCGATTCGGCCTGGCGGCGCATGTCTTCGGGCAGGTCACCAAGCCGATCGGGATGGTGTTCGGAAATCAGCTTGCGGTAGGCGCGCTTGACGGTGCGCTGGTCGGCGCCGGGGTCGACGCCAAGCACGGTGTACGGGTTCGGCCCCTGCGTGTTGCGCTGTGGCGGCACGTAGCCCTGGCCGCGGCCCGATGCTCCCCACGCCGGGCCGCGCGCATGTCCCTGCGCGCCACCGGTGTTCCATATGTAGCCTTTCATCGCCAGCAGCGCCATCAGTTCCATGTCGCTGACGCGCAGGGCAAACGCCAGTTGGCGCAGGATGGCCATTTTCTCCGGCGCGGGCTGGCCCTCGGCCAGCACCGTTTCCATCACCACGTCCAGCACCGGAAAGGCGTGATCGCGGCGCACGCCGGCCCAGCCACGCAGCGCATTGATGGTGGCGGTGACGTCGAACTCCGGTTGCTTGCCGACGTTGAAGCTGGCGGCGGCCTGTTGTCGCTGCTCGGCGGTCAGGCCCATGCGCGTCATCAGCCGCTCGGCCACGGCGATTTCCGCCTCGGACACGCGCCCGTCGGACTTGGACACGGCCCCGAGCAGGGTAAACAGCGGGCCAACGAAACCACCGGCCTCCGGTGTGGCGCGCTTGCGCTGGCTGTAGCGCAAGTTGTCCAGGATAAAACCGATCACCGCGCCGGTGATCGCGCCCGGACCGCGGCCAATGATCAGGCCGAAGAAGGCAAACCACAGCGTGTAGCCAAAGCTCATGGCTGACCCTGCGCCGGAGACTGCCGGCTGTACCAGGTCGCAAGCGCGTCCAGTTGCGCGTCACTCAACGGCTCGATCGCCGAACGCATCAGCGGCACCGCGCGGCGACCATCGCGATATTGGCGCAAGGCAGCGCGCAGATAGTCCACGCGCTGACCAGCCAGGTTGGGCACACCGGGCATGCTGGCCACACCATGCGCACCGTGGCACGCCGCGCACAGGCCCAGCTGCGCCGGCGGCGTGGAGGCCGCGGCGCGGGCAACGGCATGGAGGCTGGCGGCAGCGAGCAACGCCACCATCATCGGGATGCGCATCAGCGGCAACAGGAATGAAAGGCCTGCAATTCTAGCAGCGCGCCGGCTTGCGTCCTGCGCGCGGTACCGTCATCGGACCAGCCTGCGGGCCGGCTGGTAGAATTGCATGCTTCCCTTGGCTGCGGATCCCCCACGTGTCGACCACCCTGCTGCAATCGAACCTGCCCGGACTGGAGCTGCTGCATCGCGGCAAGGTGCGCGACGTTTACGCCCTGGACGACAGTCGCCTGCTGATGGTCGCGACCGACCGTCTGTCCGCATTCGACGTGGTCATGCCCAACCCGATTCCGGGCAAGGGCGAGATGCTCACGCAAATCTCCAACTTCTGGTTTGCCAAGACCGCGCACCTTGTGCCCAACCACCTCCTCGACGTGCCCCTGGCGCAGGTGCTGCCGGTGGGTACGAACCTGGCGCTATACGCCAGGCGCGCTGTCGTCGTGCGCCGGCTTGAGCCCGTGCCGGTGGAGGCGATCGCGCGCGGTTATCTGATTGGCTCGGGCTGGAAGGATTACCAGGCCAGCGGCACGCTGTGCGGAATCGCGTTGCCGGCAGGACTGGCGCAGGCACAGCAATTGCCGGAGCCGATCTTCACCCCCTCGACCAAGGCCGCATCCGGCCATCACGACGAGAATGTCAGCTTTGCGACGATGGTCGATGCCGTCGGCAGCGACCTGGCTGCGCAGGTGCGCGACGCCACGCTGGCCATCTACCGTTGGGCGGCAGCCTACGCCGCCGAACGCGGCATCATCATCGCCGACACCAAGTTCGAGTTTGGCACCGACACCGATGGCAGGTTGTACGTGATGGACGAGATGCTCACGCCCGATTCCTCGCGCTTCTGGCCGGCCGACCAGTACCGCACCGGCATCAGCCCCCCCAGCTACGACAAGCAGTTCGTGCGCGACTGGCTGGAGACGCAGGACTGGAACAAGACCGCGCCCGGCCCGGTGATCCCCGACGCCGTGATCGACCGCACCGCGGCGAAATACGCCGAGGCCCTGCAACGCCTGGCCGGCATCAAGCGGGATTGAGCCGGTTCGGTTGCGACAGGCGGCGGGCGGTGCCCGCCCTACGCGGGCCGGCCCGTGAACCTCGATGGCCATAGGGCGGCACCACCCGCCATCTTTCGTTCGACGGCGCGTCCCGTCCGCAGGCACTCCAGCTATATTCAGTAGCGCAACCAACTCAGGGGCCGTCCCATGCGCAGCATGCAAAGCTGGCTCGACAGCTACAGCGCCGATCATCGCAACCACACCAATCAGATTGCCCACTGGCTGTGCGTGCCGCCGATCGTGTGGTCGGTGGTCGCGCTGCTGTGGACGATTCCTGCGCCGGCGCGGTTCCTGCGACCAGGGGCATGGGCCGTGCTGGTGATGGTGCTGGCGTTCTATTGGTATTGGCGGCGCTCCCAGGTGCTGGCCACGGCGCTGCTGGTCGCGTTCGCGGCGCTTTCGGTAATCACGCATTTTCTGTTCGTGGCGCTGGGCAGCGCCGGGCTGTGTTATCTGGCCATTGGCGTGTTTGTGGTCGCCTGGGTTGGGCAATTCATCGGTCATCATTTCGAGGGGCGGCGGCCGAGTTTCCTCACCGACGTGTCCTATCTGCTGATCGGACCGGCGTGGCTGATGGCCAAGCTGCTGCGCAAACTGGGCTTCCAGCGCGTCGTATGACCACCGCCCTGACGCTCATCAGCACCCTGTTGTGGTGGGTGCTCTACAGCTCCATGGGCGCGCTGGTATGTGCACTCATCGCCTGGTTCGTGCTGCGCTGGGCTGAAGGCTGCGCGGTGGTGTTCAACCGCCTGTACCTGGCCTGCCTGCTGTGGACGCTGGCCGGCATGGCGCTGATATTTGCCGTGGCCGCCGCCAGCGGACACCTGCGGCCGCCGTATTCGACGCTGCTGCAATCGGGCGCCCTGCGCTGGGCGCTGGTGCTGGACATGGCTATCGGCGTTGCCTTGCTGTGGCGACTCACGCCGCGCCTGGACGCGCGCCGCGTGCGCCTGGGCAGCGCGTGCATGGCGGTGGCCGCAATCATGGCCATCGGCTTCGGCGTGGCCACAAGCCTGGCGTGAGCCGATGACACCGCCGTCGCCTGCGCGTCAGTACTCACGGCGAACAACTGGAACCACAGGCTGAACAGGAAACAGCGCCACAGCACCGGAGTGTATGCCCACTCCCGTCAGAGCAGCCGACCTCACAGCAAGCGGGCAAGAGGTTGGGTGTGAAAGCCTGGCCAAGGCGGGAACTTCCTCCGATTCTGCCACCTTCGTCATTTGCGGATGGGCATACACGCGCGAGCGGAATTTTCCCGTTGTACATTTTCAACAACTCGGCCTCGGTCTTATGCACTACCGTGGCAGTTATCTTCACGACGCGCGGCGATGCCGCACCTTCGTGATACGGACCTTCCACAGAAGCTTCTTGCCCTATCCGTACCACCAATGAGGGTTGACTCCGGAGTGTCCAGTTACCCATCACCTTGGTGAAAAAATTGACTTCCAGTTTTGCCTGGTCATTTACATGGGCGCCTTCGCCAGGTGTCACCGTGAAGTCCACACGATAAGAATTGGCAGCGCTTTCACCAATTTCGATTCGCGCGGGATGATTGGCTTCAACGACAGCGCTCGGATGCATGACGTCCCTCCCATCCACGTTGATCGTGGCCGAGACGTCGTAATACTTGTGTTCCGTCGGCGCGGCAGTTGCGCTCATGCTGCTAGTGAGCAGCGCAGCACCGATAACCATTCCAATCAGCATCGTCTTCATGAGTTTCTCCTGGGATGTTCCCGACGGTCCAGACCACGTCCTGTAACTCTGAAAAACGAATCGAGGATAAGTCCCCGAAGAATAAAAATACGAGAGGGATTCGGATTATCTCTTGGCACGGCCGTTCGTGAGTCGCACGTCCGTGACGAAACCCTGAAACGGGATGTCGGTGATCCCAACCAGGCCGACGTGGCTGTTTTCGCCATCGAGCAGGCGGCCGCTCACTGGCTGGTCGGTGTACTGGAACCAATGCGCGCCGACGATCACCGGGTCCTGCGCCGCCGCAGCAATAAACTTCGCGTACGCCGGGCCGCGTTGCGCCTCGTTCCACACCGACACCACGCCCTTGCCGAACGGCCCGCGGTCGTCCGAGCCAAAGTGGAACTCGCTGACCAGCACCGGCTTGTCCAGCGCGTGCACT
>JBDTIE010000217.1:0-3508 GCA_039936515.1 Rhodanobacter sp.
ACGCGAGCATGGGGTCGAAAACGACCGGGTAGCGTGTTTCGCCGCCCTGCGTCGTGCCAAGGATCGTTTCCATTGATGGCGCGCCGACTGAATGCGCTGCCGCTGGCCGTTTCCCTGGCGCTGGCCGCATGCGCCAGCGGGCCGTCGCCGACACCTCACGCAGCGCCCCGCGTCGCGCCCATGCCCAGTCTGATATCCCCGCCCTCCGCCGCTACTCCAATCTTGCCCGGGCCAGCGCAAACGAAGGCGCCGGACCTGTGGCAGGCGATGCGCGGCAGTTTCGCCATGGCCGACTGTGATGCGGACCCGGCGGTGGAGCGCTGGGCTCGGCGCTTCACGCGCAACCCGGACCAGTTCGAGAGCAAGCTCCGCGCAGTCCTGCCGCGACTGGAGTACGTGCAGCGGATAGCCGCCGAGTACGACGTGCCCGGCGAATTCGCCTTGCTGCCATGGGTGGAGAGCCATTTCCAGCCGGTAGCTGGCCGGCGCGGCCGGCCTGCCGGCATGTGGCAGATCATGCCGCGCACGGCAGGCGCGATGGGCCTGCGTGTGGATGGCCACTACGACGGCCGCCTTGACGTGCCGGCGGCGGCGCACGCGGTGATGAAATTACTGAGCGACTACCACGAGCAATTCAACGATTGGCGCGTCGCCGATTACGCGTACAACTCCGGTGCTTTTGCGACCGCCCGGTTGTTGGACAAGCACGGGGCGCCGCCGGCGTTGCCCGCAATCCCCACTTTGCCCGTGCGCGATGTGACCCGGCAGCACCTGACCAAGCTGTTGGCCATCGCCTGCGTCGTGCGCGAGCCTGATCGCTTCGGCGTTGCCCTGCCCAAGCTGCCACGCGAGCAACATCTGGTGCAGGTACCAATTTCCCGCTCGATGCCGGTTGCACTGGCAGCCGACCACGCGGGCATGTCAGTGGACGCACTCAAGAATCTGAACACCGGGTTTCGCGGTGCAATAATCGACGCAGACGCCGCGCCATACCTGCTGTTGCCGGTCACGCACGCCCGGCAATTCAACGCCGCCGCGTCGTCTACGGATGAAAAGCCGACGCGGCGCATGGCAAATGCGGAGCCCACCGCCGCCACGACAGTCATGTCACGCAATCGGACCCAACCTCGTGCCGTTCGCATCCACACCGTGCGCAGCGGGGACAACCTGTGGCAGATCGCGCGCCGGTACTCGGTCGACGTGGGCGCCCTGCGGCGCTGGAACAACCTGCAACAACAGGCTTTGCAGCCCGGCCAAGTGCTGACTGTGGGCAGCGCCAACTGACGATGCAGCGCTTCTGCGCCTGCACCGGATTCTCGACACGGATCGACGCACCCGGGGCACGCATTGCGCGTACCGCACGCGTGTCGCCGCTTTACATCAAGGTCTTGTTGTACTTGACCTTCACCTTGGCGCGCAGCTCCGACACCATCTCCCGCGTGGCTTCCACCGCGTATGCCTGCGCCATTTGCTGGCGCAGGGTTTCCCGCTGCTCAGCGCTGACGGTCGTGATATCGCCGGGCTGGACCTTGTCCAGCGCCAGCAGTGCAAAGGTGCCATCCTTGAGGTCCACGGCCGCATGCACAGGCTTGGCCGCCACCGGGTGCGGCAGGACGAAGGCCTTGGTCAGCAATGGCGCCGGCACGTCCGTGGCGTTGCGCTCGATGGTCGCGGTGTGCATCGTGGCGCCAGCGGCAGTGGCGGCGGCATCCAGCGCCAGGCCTTTCTCCACGCGTGCCAACAGCGCTTGCGCGTCCCTGTTGCCCTGTGCCGCGATGCGCTCATCCAGCACGCGCTTGTCGACCTCGGTACGCACGTCAGCCAAAGGCCGCGCCTCGGCCGACACATGCTTGTCCACGCGCAGCACTGCCGAGTGGTCGTTGCCCAGGTCGATCAAAGGCGAATTGTTGCCCTGCACCAGGACATCGTCGGAGAACGCGGCAGCGACGAACTTCGGATTGGCTGCCACCCCTTCCCCGCCAGTACGCGAAAACAACCCCGTACTCTTGATCGGCAAGTCCAACGCACCGGCCGCCTGTTCCAGCGAAGAGGGATTCTGGTAGGTGCTGTCCGACATCTTGCCGGCCAGTTCGTTGTACGTGCGGTCGCGCTCCGCGGCGCTGGCTTCCTTGGCCAGTTGATCGCGCACGTCCGCAAACGGCTTGGATGCACCCGCACGCACGTCGCGCAGCCAGATGATGTGGTAACCGTCGCTGGACAGGACCGGTTTGGAAATCTCGCCCTTGTGCAGTCCGAACAGTGCCGTGTCGAAAGCGGCGGTGGTCACGCCCTTCTCCAGCCACCCCAGGTCACCGCCTTGCCGCCGCGACCCCGCATCAGCGGAATCCTTCTCCGCCAAGGCTGCAAAATCCGCGGGATTGGCCTGCGCGGCAATGGCATCGGCCTTGGCCAACGCGGCCTTTTGCTGCTCAGGCGTGGCATTGGTCGGCACCTCGATCAGGATGTGCGAGGCCAAGCGCTGCTCCGGCTGCACGAAGCGCGCCTTTTCTGTCTCGTAGCGCTTGCGCAGGTCCTCTTCATCGGGCTCAGTGGGAAGCTTGAGGCTGGCGCCGTCCACTTCCACATATTTCACCGACACCTGCTCGGGGTTCATGTAGTCGGCCAGGTGAGCCTTGTAAAACGCCTGCGCCTGCGCATCGGTCACCTGCGTGTCGGCAACTGCCGGTTTGGGCAACACGACATAACGGATGTCGCGTCGCTGCGACACCAGGGCCAGAAATTGATCAACCTGCGCATCGCTGATGATGGTGCTGGCGCTGATCGCATCCGGCAGCAACTGCGCGGCCAGCGAGCTGCGGATCTCGTCTTCGAACATGCCCGGCGTCTTGCGCTGCCCGGCCAGGAACGCGCGGTAGCTGGCCGCGTCGAACTTGCCGTTCAACTGGAATTCGGGGATGGCCGCAATGTATTCGCGCACGGCCTGGTCGCTGACGCGCATGCCCCATTCGCTGTTTGCCCACAACAGCAGCCGCTGGTCGACCATCGAATCGAGAACCTGCTGCTTCACTTCGGGCTTCTGCAGGATGCTGGAATCAAACTTGTCGCCCTGCTCGGCCGTCCCCTGTTGGCGCAACTGGTTGAGCCGGTCCTGGAAGTCGCTTTGGCTGATTTCCTGCTTGCCCACCTTCGCCACGTAGTTCGCATCGCTCGTGGTGAGATAGCCTTGCATGCCGAAAAAGGACATCGCGAACACGCTGACGCCAAGCAAAATAATGGATGGCCAGCCGTGCATCTTTTTACGCATTGCCTGCAGCATTGACGTCTTCCCGCAATGTGGTGAATGCGTGGCGAGCCGCATCGGGCGCACGCCACCGCAGTAACGCGTCTGGACAGCATGTCGCTGGTGCCGACAGCCCCCGGACCTCTCAAATGACAAGGGCGCCACACGGGCGCCCTTGCGAACTGTGGCGGAGCGGACGGGACTCGAACCCGCGACCTCCGGCGTGACAGGCCAGCATTCTAACCAGCTGAACTACCGCTCCGCATT
>JBDTIE010000218.1:0-11351 GCA_039936515.1 Rhodanobacter sp.
GCTACGCCAACACGCCGGCGCTGTTGGGTGAAGTGGTGCACGAGGACGCCGATGGCCATTGTTCGACGCTGGCCGTGCTGCAGGATTTCGTCCGCAACCAGGGTGACGCCTGGCGCTGGACGCTGGATTTTCTCTCGCGCAGCTTCGACGAGCATGGCCACCTCACCGGCACGGACGCGCGCGCTGAAGCCCTTGCTGGCTACGATGCTTTTGCTACCGCGCTCGGCCGTCGACTTGGCGAGCTGCACGCGGTCCTCTCGCAACCCAGTGACAACCCGGACTTTGCACCGCAACACGCTGATGCCGAGCAGATTGTGGCCTGGTCGGCGGCTACCGCAGAACAGCTGGAGCACACTCTTGCGGCATTGCCCGAGGCTGCGGAAGGCGCCGGCTTGGCTTCCGCGCGCTCTGCGCTGCAAAACCTGCGCGCCACACTCCCGCAGAGGACGCAGGCGTTGATGGTCGACGGGGCGGGAATCCTGCTTACGCGCATCCACGGCGATTTCCATCTGGGCCAAGTGCTGGTGGTGCAGGGGGACGCCTGGCTGATTGATTTCGAGGGCGAACCGTCGCGTGCGCTGAGCGAACGTCGACACAAGAGTTCCCCGTTACGTGATGTGGCCGGACTGCTGCGTTCGCTCGACTACGCAGCCGCTGTCGCCCTGCATGGCGAGGACGGTGCCGCGCCGCGCGATGACGCGCGTTTCGCCGATTACCTGGAGGCATTCCGCGAGCGTGCGACGCGCGTGTTCCTGGGGGCGTATCGCGACGTGCTGGATGCTTCGCCGCAGCGCTGGGTCAGCGAGGCAGCGTTTGCGCCGGTGTTGGCGTGGTTCATGCTTGACAAGGCGGCCTACGAGATCCAGTACGAGGCGGCCAATCGCCCGGCGTGGATCGACGTGCCGCTGCACGGCTTGCTGCGGCTGGCTGAGGACATGTCAGGTGGCCGCTCATGAGCCCGATCAGCGATGCGCCTGGCGTGCCGGCACTTGATCGTGCCGCCCGCGACGCCTTGATGGACGCACGTCACGGTGATCCGTTCGCCGTGCTTGGCCCACACGAGGTGGCTGATCGCCGCCTCGTGCGCACGCTGCAACCCGGCGCGCGGGCGGTCGATGTCATCGATGTGCAGGGCAAGCCGCTGGCGACTCTGCAACGCGACGGTGACAGTGACCTGTTTGCGGGTTGGTTGCCCACAAGCGGACGTTACCGTTTACGCGTGCACTGGCCGCAGGCAACGCAGGATGCCGATGACCCCTATGCCTTCGGTCCGCAACTGTCCGAGCTGGATCTGCACCTGCATGGCGAAGGCACGCATCGACAGCTGCATCGGCAGTTTGGCGCGCAGCCGCGGGTAGTGGATGGAGTCGCCGGCGTACGTTTTGCCGTTTGGGCGCCAAACGCGCAGCGGGTGAGCGTGGTGGGGGACTTTAACCAGTGGGATGGCCGGCGACATCCCATGCGTTTGCGCGCGCCTGCCGGCGTATGGGAGCTGTTCGTCCCGGCGGTACCGATCGGCTCGCTGTACAAATATGAAGTGCTCGGCCGCGATGGCGTGGCACGGCAAAAGGCGGACCCGCTGGCACTGGCCACGGAACTGCCGCCGGGTACTGCATCGCGCGTTGCCGATCCCACCGCATTTGCGTGGAGCGACGCGGCGTGGATCAACGCGCGGGCGCAGCGCCAGGCGCTCACCGCGCCGCTGTCGATCTACGAACTGCATGCTGGCTCGTGGATGCGCGGCGAGCACGGCCAGACGCTGGACTGGGAGGCGCTGGGCGAGCGGCTGATTCCGTATGTCAGCTCGATGGGCTTCACCCACATCGAGCTGCTGCCGATCGCTGAATATCCGTTCGGGGGATCGTGGGGTTACCAGCCACTGGGTCAGTTCGCGCCGACTGCGCGGTTCGGGCCGCCGCAGGCGTTTGCCCACTTCATTGATCGCTGCCACGAGGCGAACCTCGGCGTGATCGTGGATTGGGTGCCGGCACACTTTCCCTCCGACGCGCATGGCCTGGCCCGTTTCGACGGCACGCCGCTGTACGAACACGCCGATCCGCGCGAAGGCTTCCATCAGGACTGGAACACGCTGATCTACAACCTGGGCCGCAACGAGGTTGCCGGCTTTCTGGCTGCCAGCGCCTTGGCCTGGTTCGAACGTTTCCACGTCGATGGCCTGCGTGTGGACGCGGTGGCCTCGATGCTCTATCGCGATTACAGCCGCAAGTCCGGTGAGTGGATACCCAACATCCACGGCGGGCGCGAGAACCTGGAGTCGATCGCGTTCCTGCGCGGCGTCAACGATCTGGTGCACGCCGCTTTTCCGGGCGCGCAGATGATCGCCGAGGAATCCACGGCGTGGCCGGGCGTTACCCGTTCGTCGGCTGACGGCGGACTTGGCTTCGATCTGAAATGGAACATGGGCTGGATGCACGACACACTGCAGTACATGGCGCGCGATCCGGCGCACCGGCGCTGGCACCATCACGAGATGACGTTTTCGATGGTCTACGCCTGGTCCGAACGGTTCGTTTTGCCGCTTTCGCATGACGAAGTGGTGCACGGCAAGCGCTCGCTGCTGGGGCGCATGCCCGGGGACGAGTGGCGACGATTTGCCAGCCTGCGCGCCTACCTCGGTTACATGTGGGCCCACCCGGGGCGCAAGCTGTTGTTCAACGGTGCCGAGCTGGCCCAGCCGGGTGAGTGGAATCACGACACCCAGCTGCCGTGGGATCTGCTGGACGAACCGCGTCACCGCGGCATGCAGCAGTGGGTGCGTGACCTCAACCGCCGGTACACCACCGAGCCTGCGCTGCACGCCTGTGACGACGACCCGCGCGGGTTCCGCTGGCTGGTCGGCGATGATGCCGGAAGCAGCGTGCTGGCGTGGTTGCGCCTGGCCGGTGGCGCGCGGCCAGTTCTGATTGTCAGCAACTTCACCCCGCAACCGCGTTACGAGTACCGGGTCGGTGTGCCGCAACGGGGCTGGTGGCGTGCGGTGCTCAACAGCGACGCGGACGTGTATGGCGGCTCCGGTGCGGGCCAGTCACGGGTGCAGGCCGAACCGCTGCCAGCGCATGGACAGCCGTATTCGCTGGCGCTCACGTTGCCGCCGCTGGCCACCGTCGTGTTTGTTTCCGGGGAAGATTGAGATGCCGCTGTTGCCTGACCGCATGCAAGCTGGAATGCCGTACCCGTTGGGCGCTACCTGCGATGGCATCGGGACCAATTTCGCGGTCTTTTCGGCCCATGCCACGCGCATGGAACTGTGTCTGTTCGATCCGTCCGGACGCCGCGAGATTGCGCGCATGGACATGCCCGAATGCACCGACGAGATCTGGCACGGATATCTGCCACGCCTGCGCGCCGGACAACTGTATGGCTATCGCGCGCACGGACCGTACGAGCCCGAGCGCGGCCACCGCTTCAACCCGCACAAGCTGCTGCTGGACCCGTATGCGCGCAAGCTTGCTGGCCAGGTTCGATGGTCCGACGCGTTGCACGGTTATCGTGTGTCTTCCCCGCGCGCCGACCTGTCCTTTGATCGCCGCGACAGCGCCGCGGCGATGCCCAAGTCGGTGGTCGTGGACGGGCCTCTGCATTGGGCTCGGCAGGATCATCCACGCATCGCGTGGCCGCAAACGGTGATCTATGAGGCGCATGTAAAAGGCCTCACGTACAAGCTCGAGGGTATCCGTCCGCACGAGCGCGGCACGTTCCTGGCACTGGCCGATCCACGTGTCATCGAGCATCTGCTGAAACTTGGCATCACCACGCTGGAGCTGTTGCCGATCCACGCTTTCGTGCAGGACCGACGCCTGGCAGAACTCAAGCTGCGCAACTACTGGGGGTACAACACGCTCGCGTTCTTTGCGCCGGAACCGTCGTATCTGGTCGACGGCGAGCTCAGCGAATTGCGCGTCGCGATCCAGGCGCTGCACGCGGCCGGCATCGAGGTGATCCTTGACGTGGTTTATAACCACACCGCCGAAGGCAGCGAGATGGGCACCACGATGTCATTTCGTGGGCTGGACAACGCCAGCTACTACCGGCTGCTGCCGGACAATCCGCGGCATTGCATCAACGACACCGGCACCGGCAACACGGTCAATACCGCCCATCCGCGGGTGCTGCAGCTGGTCATGGATTCATTGCGTTACTGGGTGCAGAACTTCCACGTCGATGGCTTCCGTTTTGATCTGGGTGTCAGTCTGGGTCGCGAAGCGCACGGCTTTGATCCGAACTGCGGCCTGTTCGATGCGATGCGGCAGGATCCGACCCTGGCCGGGATCAAGCTGATCTCCGAACCCTGGGATATTGGTCCGGGCGGTTATCAGATCGGCAACCACCCGCCGGGATTCGCCGAATGGAACGGAAAGTATCGCGACGACATGCGGCGCTTCTGGAAAGGCGACAGCGGACTGCGCGGCATCCTGGCCGGTCGCCTGCAGGGTTCGGCGGAGCTGTTTGACCATAGCGCGCGCCGGCCGTGGGCTTCGGTCAATTTCATCACCGCGCATGACGGCTTCACTCTGCAGGACCTGGTCAGTTACGAACACAAGCACAACGAGGCCAACGGCGAGGAAAACCGCGACGGCGGCGACGACAACCACAGCAACAATCGTGGCCACGAAGGCCCGACTGACGATGTGGACATCATTCGGCAGCGCGGACGCGCCAAGCGCGCGATGCTTGCCACGCTGTTTTTCTCGCACGGCACGCCCATGTTGCTCGGTGGCGACGAATTCGGGCGCACGCAGCAAGGCAACAACAATGCCTATTGCCAGGACAACGACATTTCGTGGTTTGACTGGGAAATGGCCGACGCAGCGGAAGGCGTCGCCCTGAGTGCGTATGTGGCAAGACTCATCGCGCTGCGTCGCAGCCATCCAACCTTGCGTGCGGCCGCATTCATGCGCCGCCAGAACGAGGTGCTGCCGGACGTCCCTCCGGTCACCTGGTTTACCGAGGGTGGTCAGGAAATGCGCGTCGAGGACTGGGATTTTGCCGACGGCCGGTTGCTCATGCTGCGCCGCGCCCTGCCACAACCAGCAGCGCAGCCGGACGTGAGTCTGCTGCTGGTCAACGGCACGGAGGACGTCCACAGCTTCACCATGCCCGCACCGGTGATGCGCTGGCGGGTTCTTGTTGACAGCACCAATCCGGATGCGCCCGAACGCGTGCTGGATGGAGAAGGCATCGAGTTGGCCGGTCCTGGCGTGATGTTGCTCACCGCTGCCCTGGAT
The DNA here is from genome assembly GCA_039936515.1 of Rhodanobacter sp. Lineage (GTDB taxonomy): Bacteria > Pseudomonadota > Gammaproteobacteria > Xanthomonadales > Rhodanobacteraceae > Rhodanobacter. Next base: position 5,247 of record JBDTIE010000218.1, read on the forward strand.
CAGGAGAACGCGTGAGCGGGCAGTTCCAGCATGACATGCCGTACGGCGCGCAGCTGCTCGGCGACGGACGTGTCCGCTTCCGCCTGTGGGCACCCGATGCCGCGCAAGTGGGCATCGAGATCGACGACGCCGACGCAGGCGCCATGCAGCGACTCGCGGACGGCTGGTTCGAACGGGTGATGGTGGTGCCGGCAGGCACACACTATCGGTACCGCATCAACGGCGCGCTGGCGGTGCCCGATCCAGCCTCACGCCTGCAACACGTTGGTGACGTGCATGGCGCCAGCGTGGTGGTGGACCCCGGACGGTATGTCTGGGGCGAAGCGTCGTGGCTTGGCCGGCCCTGGACTGAAGTGGTGGTGATGGAGGTTCACGTCGGTGCGATGGGCGGCTTCGCCGGCGTGCGGGCGGCTTTGCCGCGCTGGCGGGACCTGGGCATCACCGCCATCGAATTGATGCCGTTGGCGCAGTTTCCCGGCGCGCACAACTGGGGCTACGACGGCGTGCTGCCGTACGCACCGGCCGCGGCCTACGGCAGCCCCGATGAACTCAAGGCACTGGTGGACGCGGCGCACGCGCTGGGACTGATGATGTTCCTGGACGAGGTTTACAACCACTTCGGACCGGACGGCAATTATCTGGGCGAGTACGCGTCGGCGTTCTTCCAGGCACCTGACGACGCGCAGCCCGACTCGGCGCCGGCCACGCCGTGGGGCGCGGCCATCCAGGTGCGGGTGCCGACGGTGGGTGATTTCTTCGTGCACAACGCGCTGTATTGGGTGAATGAATACCGCTTCGATGGATTGCGTTTCGATGCGGTGCACGCGATAAACAACAACGACTGGCTGATCCGCCTGGCCACCCGCGTCCGCGCAGGGATCGACCCGGCGCGGCATGTGCACCTGATCCTGGAAAACGAAAACAACCAGGCGAGCCTGCTCACACCCGATCGCTTCGATGCGCAGTGGAACGACGACTTCCACAACTCCGTGCATGTGTTGCTGACGGGCGAAACGGACGGCTATTACGGTGCCTATGCGCAAGATCCCGTGGGCAAGCTGGTGCGTTGCCTGGCCGAGGGATTCGCTTGGCAGGGCGAGCCGCTGCGCGGCAAACCTCGTGGTGAACCCAGCGCGCAGTTGCCGCCGATCCATTTCGTCAACTTTTTGCAGAATCACGACCAGGTGGGCAACCGTGCCTTTGGCGAGCGCCTGGACGCGCTGGTTTCCACACAGGTGCTGGAGGCCGCCTACGCGGTGCTGCTGCTGGCGCCCGCGGTGCCGATGTTGTTCATGGGCGAGGAATGGGCAAGCACGCGACCGTTCCTTTTTTTCACCGACCATGCCGGTGATCAATTGCGCATGGCAGTGCGCCAGGGGCGCCGCGCGGAGTTTGCCGAGTTCCTTCACGCCGATGGCCTGGAAGAGATACCTGACCCGAATGACCCGGCCACCTTTGCGCGTTCGCATCTGGATCCGTCCGACGCCGGCACGCCCGCCGCCATCGCGCGCTCGGCGCTGATCCGTCATTTGTTGCAACTGCGACGGGCGTACCTGCTCCCGTGGTTGGCGCAGGCACGTTCGCTCGGCGCCCGCTCGCTCGGCTCCCATGCGTTTGCCGCGCACTGGGAGCTGGGTGCGGGCGGGCGCCTCGGCTTGTTCAGCAACCTGGGCAGGACACCCGTACCTGTCTCCTTTGCAGGCACAAGCCAACGGCGATGGTTGCACGGGGATGCAATCGTCATTGCCGCTTTTTGCGCTGGACAATTGCCAGCCGCCACCTCGCTGATCTGTCTGGAGCCCACTCCTTGATCGCTTTCGATCCACTTTGCGCACGCCTTGCCGGCGCCGCCAGATATAGCCATGGACGCTGACCTGATCGACCTGGCGCGCCTTGCCGGCGTGGACGTCCATTGGCGCGATGCCAATGACCGGCCGCAGGTGGTTGGCGCGGCGACGCTGCGCGCGGTGCTGGGCCATCTCGGCTTGCCGTGCGAAACCGCCGCAGACCTTGCGGGAAGCCGCCATCGCCTGCAGCAGGCGCAGGTCGTGTCGACGTTGCCGCCGCTGCTGACGGTTGATGCCGGGCAGGCGTTCGGCGTGCCTGGTTCAGCGGCCGACCGTGCCTGGCGTCTGCACGATGAGTCCGGCTCACAGCTCGAAGGCCGGCTGGCTGCAGGCGAGCATCAGCTGATGGCGCCGCCGCGCGCTGGCTATTACCGGCTGGAACTGGGTTCGGCGCAGGCGATGGTGGCGGTGGCGCCGTCTCGGGCTTGCATGGTGGCGCGGTCGCAGCCATCGGTCGCGGCGTGGGGCGTGGCAGTGCAGGTAAGTTCATTGCGCCGCGACGGTGACGGCGGCAACGGCGACTTCACGGCGCTTGAGCAGGCGGCGCGCTCAGCCGCCGCGCAGGGCGCCGACGCCTTGGCGATCAGTCCGGTGCACGCGCTGTTTGCGGCGCTGCCTGAGCGCTACGGCCCGTATTCGCCGTCGAGTCGCCTGTTCCTCAATGCGCTTTACGTGGATCCCGCGCGTGTGCACGGTCTCGAGTCCTGGCGCAGGGTGGTAGACCAGCACAACTTGCACCAGGAGCTGGCCGAACTGGAACGGCTGGATCTGATCGACTGGCCGCGCGCAGCTGGCGCGCGTATGACCGTGTTGCGTACGCTGTTTGAGCGGTCGGCAGCGGATTCGGGACAAACCGCGCAGTTCAACACCTGGCGTAGCGCGCAAGGTGAAGCGCTGGAACGGCATGCGCGCTTCGAGGCGTTGCAGGCGCACTTCACTGCAAGCGGCTGTCCCGGTGGCTGGCAGGCATGGCCGCAGGCATTCCATGATCCTGCCAGCGCGCAGGTGACTGCATTCGCCCGTGAACACGACCGCGAAGAAGCGTTCCACGCGTTTCTGCAATGGCAGGCTGCGCTCGGCTTGCAGAGCGCGCAGGCAACAGCGCGGGACGCCGGCATGGCTATCGGCCTGATCGCGGATCTGGCGGTGGGTTCGGACGGCGGTGGCAGCCAGGCGTGGAGCTGTCGGCACGAGATGCTGCACGGGCTGTCCGTTGGCGCGCCGCCCGACCTGCTCAATCGCAACGGGCAGGATTGGGGTTTGACGACCTTCTCCCCGGGCGGCCTGCAGCAATCGGGTTATGGAGGCTTCCTGGCGATGTTGCGCGCGGCGCTTGCCAACGCTGGTGGCGTGCGCATCGATCATGTGCTCGGGCTGCGGCGACTTTGGCTGGTGCCGCATGGCGCCAGTGCCACCGAGGGTGCGTATGTGCGCTACCCGCTGGATGACCTGCTGCGCCTGCTGAAGCTGGAGTCCCATCGGCATCACGCCGTGGTGATCGGCGAGGATCTTGGCACCGTACCGGCCGATTTCCGGGCGCGGCTCGGCGACGCCGGCGTGTTGGGCATTCGCGTGCTGTGGTTCGAGCGCGCGGCCGATCACGGTTTCATCGCTCCGCGCCACTGGTCAACCGATGCCATTGCCACCACCAGCACGCACGACGTGCCAACCGTGGCTGGCTGGTGGGGCGGCACGGACATCGCCTGGCGCGCGCGCGCTGGGCTGAACGACCCGGCGGCCGACGAATACGCCGAGCGTGTGGTCGTTCGATCGGCGCTTTGGCGCGCGCTGTGTGCGTCCGGCGCCGCGACGGACGAGCAACACCTGCCGGCAACGGACGACGTGGCGCCAGTGGTCGTGGCCGCTGCGGGTCACGTCGCGCGCGCTCCCGCCCCGCTGGTGATGATTCCGGCCGAAGACCTGCTTGGCCTGTCCGAACAGCCGAACTTGCCCGGCCCCACCGACAACGTGCACCCGAACTGGCGGCGGCGCCTGCCGCGGGCGGCGGCAGAGCTGTTCGATTCGCCATTGGCGCGGGCGACGTGCGCGGCAGTCGTGGCGGCGCGGACGGACAAATGAGCCCCAGGACACGGCTTGGCACCAGCCCAGAGACGGTGCCATCGCCGCCACGGGCACTGGGCCGACTGCAGTTCCACGCCGGGTTCACGCTGGACGACGCGATACCAGTGGTCGGCTATTACGCGGCGCTGGGGATCAGCCACTTGTATGCCTCGCCGATCCTGGCCGCGCGACCGGGCTCGGCCCATGGTTATGACGTGATCGACTGCAGCCGGATCAATCCGGAGCTTGGCGGCGAACCGGCTTTGCGCCGTCTGGTGCAGTGTCTGCGCGAGCACGGCATGGGTCTGATCCTCGACATCGTGCCCAACCACATGTATGCCGGCGCGGGCAACGCGTGGTGGATGGACGTGCTACGCCAGGGACGCGCCAGTGCCTTCGCTGGCCACTTCGATATCGACTGGCAAAGTCCCGACCCACTGGTACGCGGTCGCGTGTTGTTGCCGATCCTCGGCGACACCTATGCCGCCAGCCTGCAATGCGGCAACGTGCGGCTTGCGTTCGACGCGATGGGCAGGGAATTCGTGTTGGCGGTGCACGATGCGCACTTGCCGCTATCGCCGGAAACGCAAGAGCAGCTGCAGTACGCCGCTCTGGAGGTCGTGTTGCGCGCGTACGATGTCGCCGACCCGGTCGGCCACGAGCGCCTGCACACACTGATCGAGCGTCAACACTACCGGCTGGTGCTGTGGAAGCTCGCCAGCGACCTGGTCAATTACCGGCGCTTTTTCGATATCAACGAACTGGCTGGAGTGCGCGTGGAGCGTACGCGCGTGTTCGAGGCGTCGCATGCCTTGATCTTCCGGCTTTATGCGCAGGGTCTGATCGACGGGTTACGGGTGGACCACGTTGATGGCCTGGCTGATCCACATCGCTATTGCCGCCAGTTGCGCCATCGGCTGCGGCGCCTGCAGCACGAACGACCGCCGCAGGCGCCGGGCGGACCGGCGTATATCGTGGTGGAGAAAATCCTGGCGGAGGGTGAGCGGCTCCGGCCGGGGTGGCAAGTGGATGGCACCACAGGCTACGACTTCATGGAACAGGTGGCCGGCGTGCTGCATAACGCCACTGGCGCATCAATGCTGGACGAGTTGTGGCGCTCGATCTGCGGCAACGATGGGGACTTCGCCGCTTATGCGCGCCTCGCGCGCGAGCAGATACTGGTCGACAGTTTCGAAGCCGAACGTGATCGCACCTCCCGCGCCTTGTTCGACGCCGCGCGCAGCGCACTGCAGACGCGCGACGTGAGCTTGGCGGCGATTCGTCGTGTGCTGGTGCAGCTTCTGGTGTGGTTTCCGGTGTATCGAACCTACGCCGGCGGCCTGGGTCGCGATGCCATCGACGAGGCGGTGTTCCAGCGCGCGGCGGCGCAGGCGGCGCGCCACGTACGCCTTGAGGACCGCGCGTTGCTCGGGGACATGGCGACCTGGTTGGGCGGCCAAGCGCCGCGCCAATTGCCTCCCGGTCGCGTGCGCAAGGCGCGCGAGCGGGCGCTGCGCATTTTCCAGCAGGCCACTTCGCCGATGGCGGCCAAGGCGGTGGAGGACACTGCCTGCTATCGCTACGGCCGGCTGCTGTCGCGCAATGAGGTCGGTGCTGACCCGGGGCGCCTGGCCATCGATGCCGACGATTTCCATGCCGCCTGCGCGGAGCGCGCGCGGGAATGGCCGCATGCGCTGCTGGCCACTGCCACCCACGATCACAAGCGCGGCGAGGATGCGCGCATGCGGCTGGCGGTGCTTTCGGACATCGCGCCGCAGTGGGCCAGGTGCGTCGATCGCTGGCGTCTCGTGCACGCGTCTCTGTGTACTGAGGTGGACGGTCGCCGTGCGCCATCGCCGGCGGACGAATACATGCTGTACCAGTCCATCGTCGGTGCATGGCCATTGGCGCTTGAACCCGACGATGCCGCAGGACTTGAGCGCTTGGGCGCGCGGCTGGCGCAGTGGCAGCAAAAGGCATTGCGCGAAGCCAAGCATCGTTCGCGCTGGACGCAGCCAAACGAAGCTTATGAGGATGCTTGTGCGAGCTTCCTGTCCGCGCTGCTGGTGGCAGGCTCCGCGCCATCGCGCGGGCTACACGCGTTTGTGCAGCGGATTGCTGCCGCAGGCGTTGCCAACAGCCTGGCGCAGACGGTGCTGAAGTTGACCGTGCCCGGCGTGCCGGACATCTACCAGGG
>JBDTIE010000219.1:0-14666 GCA_039936515.1 Rhodanobacter sp.
GATCGGCCAGGAAACGCCCGACAGCGGCGAAGTCAAAATGGGCCATACCGTACAGCTGGCTTACGTCGACCAGTTGCGCAACAGCCTCGACGATACGAAAAACGTGTGGCAGGAAGTATCCGGCGGTGCCGACATCATCACCATTGGCCGCTACGAGTTGCAGTCGCGCGCCTACATCGGCCGCTTCAACTTCAAGGGCACCGACCAACAGAAGCTGGTCGGCTCGCTCTCGGGCGGCGAACGTGGACGCCTGCATCTTGCCAAGACGCTGATGCAGGGCGGCAACGTGCTGCTGCTGGACGAGCCGTCCAATGACCTGGACGTGGAGACCCTGCGCGCGCTGGAAGACGCCATGCTGGAGTTCCCCGGCTGCGTCATGGTGATCAGCCATGACCGCTGGTTCCTGGACCGCGTGGCCACGCACATCCTGGCGTTCGAGGGCGACTCGCATGTCGAGTTCTTCCCCGGAAACTACAACCAGTACGAGGCCGACAAGAAGCGTCGCCTTGGTGAGGAAGGTGCGCGGCCGCAGCGGGTGAAGTACAAGAAGCTGGTTTAGAGCCGGGAATCGGACATCGGAAGAGCCCATTGTCGCGGCGCCCCGCCTCCCTATTCCCGATTCCCTTTTCCCGGACCTCCCATGCACTTCATGCAATCCCTGCAAGCAACCTGGCAACGCAACGACTCGCTGGTATGCGTGGGGCTGGATCCGACGCCAGCAAAGTTCCCCGCGCATCTGCGCGACCAGCCCGACGCGGTGTTCGAGTTTTGCCGCGCCATCGTCGATGCCACCGCGGATCTGGTGTGCGCCTACAAGCCGCAGATCGCGCACTTCGCCGCGCTGCGGGCGGAAGACACGCTGCAACGGCTGATCGCGCATATCCACGATGCGCACCCGGGTATTCCGGTCATCCTCGATGCCAAGCGCGGGGACATCGGAAGCACCGCGCAGCACTACGCCAGCGAAGCGTTCGAGCGTTACCACGCCGACGCAGTCACGGTGAATCCGTACCTGGGCCGCGACAGCGTGCAGCCATTCCTGGACCACGCCGACAAGGGCGTGGTCATCCTCTGCCACACGTCCAATCCCGGCGCGGCGGACCTGCAGGATCTCCTCGTCGAGTCATCCGCGGGCGAGCACTTGCCGCTTTACCAGCACCTCGCACGCCTCATCGCCGGCGACTGGAACGCCAACGCCAACTGCGTGCTGGTCACCGGCGCGACCTGGCCCGGACAACTGGCGCAAGTGCGTGCGCTGGTCGGGGACATGCCGCTGCTGGTACCGGGCATCGGCGCGCAAGGTGGTGACGTGCAAGCGGTGGTGCGCAACGGTTGCACCGCCGACGGCACTGGCCTGGTCGTCAGTTCCTCACGTGCCATCCTGTACGCCGGCAACAGCGAGGATTTCGCCCAGGCTGCACGCTCGGCAGCCCTCAAGATGCGAGACGCGATCAACGGATTCCGCCGCTAGTTGCAAGCCGCAGCCGCGTCGCTATAGCCATAGGCGCAAAGCCACTGGCGCTATCGTGCCGCCAGGCGCGGCGACACGCTACTACGGCGTGGCTGCCGCGGACTTGGCAGCCTGCAGCGCCTTGGATTTCAGATCCATGGTGTCGGCGGCGTCCAGCAACGCGCGCGCGAAGCTGCGCACTTCGCCGGGGCGCAGCGCATACCAGTTGCCCTTTTTGGTGGTGCCGGCAACTTCGCTGCCGGTGCGGCACAGGTAGTGCGGGCGAAAGATCACCATGCCGGTGAGCGACTCCGAGCTGATGTCCGCCGAGACAATCTGCATGTGCGTGTCGCTGTCTTTCTTGGCCGCTTCTTTCTTCACCGAACTTCTCCCGGGCGAACAGCCGCCTCCTGAAGCTTACGCCCTCGGTGGTTGAGCCGTTGTTGGACGCCGCTCGGCCGCGCGTGGGGCACGGACGGCCGCGGCAAAAAGCCGGAGTATCGTTGCCAGCGCATGCACGCTTCCGTGCACACGCAGTGGCGTGCCCGCCCCCTTTCGCAAGGACCCGCATTCATGAACGACTCCATCTCACGCGGCGAAGAATGGAACACCCTGCAACGTCAGATCATCCACTTGCGCCTCGGGCTGATCGTGCTGGCCATTGCGCTTGTGGCAGTGGCGCTCACGGCATGGATGGCGCGCCCGCGTGTGGCGGGCGTCCATGACAGCGCAAACCCCGGGGCCAGCGGCGTCATGCGCACGCATGGAGTCATCGTGGTCGACGCGCAGGGCCATGACCGCATCCTGATCGGCGTGCCCGGAACGGTCAGTTCCGCCCGCTCGCGCAAGGATGACGACGGCAATGACATGGTGTTTCTCGGTGCCGACGGTGCGGATCGGCTGGTGGTCGGGCAGATTCCCTCACCCATGGTCAACGGCAAGGTGGGGCCGCGCCGCAATGGCAGCGACAACTTCGGTGTGTCACTGCACGATACGCACGGCAACGAGCGTGGCGGCATGGGCTTCATGGGCAACGGCATGGCGGTGATGGGCTTGGATCGCGCTGCACCCTTGAGCGACGCGATCGCCATGGTGGCCGATGACAAGAGCGGATTTACCGGCTTTGTCCTGAACTACGCCGACGCGCACGCGGAAAGCTCCGCGCTGGAGATCAGCGCCGATGCAAAGGGCGCCCTGTTCCAGATCAACGGCAAGGACGGCCTGCCGCGTGCAACTCTGCACGTCGAGGGCGACGGCAAACCGGCATGGCAGATGGATGACGCCGCTTCAGCGGCGAAGGCCGCCAAGGCAGCCGAAGCCGCCCAGACCACAAAGCACTGAAGAACGCGCCACTTGGCTTCCACAAATGTTGGAAGCCTCGGCGCAGCAAGGCGCGGTCAAGCTTCCGCCGCGCCCTCTTCGGGAAACAGTACGTCGGTGTAGCCGAACTTGCTGAAGTCGGTGATGCGTGAGGGATAGAGTCGACCGATAAGGTGGTCGCATTCGTGCTGCACCACGCGGGCGTGAAAACCTTCGGCGGTGCGTTCGATGGCCACGCCCTGCGCATCGACACCCTCGTAGCGGATCAACGAGTAACGGCTGACTGCGCCGCGCAGGCCCGGCACGGACAGACAGCCTTCCCATCCCTCCTCCATGTCCTTGGACAACGGGGTGATCACCGGGTTGAGCAGCACCGTGCGCGGCACCGCGATTGCGTCTGGATAGCGCAGGTTGCTGTCGAAACCGAACACCACCAGCTGCAGGTCCACGCCGATCTGCGGCGCGGCCAGACCGACACCATCGGCGATTTCCATGGTGTCGAACATGTCGGCGATCAGTGCTTCCAGTTCGGCGCTGCCGAACATCGACTTGGGCACCGGCGGTGCAATGCGCAACAGCCGGGCATCACCCATCTTGAGGATCTGGTGAATCATGGTGAACTCGTGCGTGACAGACAGTTCATGAGTGTAGTCGCGCGCGGGCAAATGCAAGTAGACGGCCAATCGCGACCACTGCCCGCATGCAAGGGCGATGGAAGCGGCCACGTCATATCTCGTGACGCATCGCCTCGCTCGGCGAGGCTGCGGCCTGATCGCGCCGGCGCGGCGCCAGTTCGGCCAGGTACATCGCCGCCAGCACCAGCGCGCCGCCGCCAAACATGCGCCAGGACAGCACATCGCTGCCCAAGGCCACCGCGAAGGCGGCCGCGAACACCGGCTCGGTGGTCATGACAATGGCCACCCGCGTCGCCGGCAGGTGACCCTGCGCCCAGGTCTGCATGAGCATCGCACCGGCGCCGGCGATCAGCGCCATGTACAGCACCGCCATCCACGCGCTGCGGTCAGGCGGCAGCATCGGCCCGTGCGGGGCCGTGGCCAGCAGGCATACCACGGCGATGGCCACCGTCTGCACGCAGGCCAGGCCCGCCGCCTCGCCCGGTTGCGACCACTGGCCGAGGCCGATGATCTGCAGCGCATACAGTGCGGCGGCGGCCAGCGTCAGCCACACACCGGCATCCACCGACACGCCGTTCAATGACAGCAGCGCAAGACCCGCCGTCGCCAGGCCGACCGCCAGCCACACCCGGATGGCCATCTTCTGTCGCAGCAGCAGCAACGCCAGAATCGGCGTGAACACCACATACATGCCGGTTGCAAAGCCGCTGACGCTGGGTGAAATCAGCGCCAGCCCCCATGTCTGCAGCAACTGCGCCGCACCGTAGACAACCCCAAGCAACGCGCCGTGCAGCAGTTGCACCCGCGTCATCCGCCACACCTGGCGCCCGAACAGCGCAAGCATCGCCACCGCCGCGATGGCAAAGCGCACGGCGAGGAAATCGGCCACCGGCATGCGCGCGACCACGTCCTTGATCAGGAAAAAGGTCGAGCCCCACACCGCCGTCATGGCCAGCAGTCCGATGGTCGCGTAGGTGCGGGTACGTGCTGGATTCATGGCTTCCGTGTGCACAACCGCCAGCGGAGACGATGGCGGCAGGGAGAAACGGTGCGTCAGCGACGCCCCGGTCGTGCGCGGATCCTCAGGACCTTCCCGACGCGCCGCGCAAGCGCCACAACTGTCCGGGTATCTGCAGCACGAAATGCGTCCAGATGCCCAGCCACACGACGGCGGCAAGCAGCGGGTTGCGGGCAGCCGGGTCGAACTTGCGGAACCATCGCCACATGCCACGATGCTTGTGCCGGCTGACGAATACCGGCCGGTGCGCGCTGGAGCCGCCGCGGCCGTGCATCACGCGCACGTCGCCGACCAGCAGCACGCGCCAGCCCGCGTCGCGAACGCGGCGGCACAGGTCAAGGTCCTCGCAGTGCAGGAAGTACGCCTCGTCGAAGCCGTGCAGGTCCTCGAACAGGGCGCGCGGCAGCACCATCAGCGCGCCGGACACCGCCTCGGCCTCGACGACGTGATCGGGCAGCGCGCCCTCTGCATTGACCGCGTCGCGCGTGCGCCCGAGCAGGGCGTTGAGCGCGCGACGCAGCAACGGATCGCGGCGCAGCGAGGCCGGATCGGGTACGCCGGCGGCATCGCAGGTCACCGCACCCACGAGCCCGGCCCGCGGCTGGGCGGCGAGAACCTCAAGCAGGCGCCGCGCCGCGACTTCACCGAGTTGGCAGTCCGGGTTGAGGATCAGCAACGTCTCGCTGCGCGCGCGCGCGGCGGCGCGGTTCACCGCCGGTCCAAAGCCGAGATTGGCGCGGTTGTAGATCACCTGCAACCGCGCATCGTCGATGTTGGCGCGGTTCAATGCCTGCGGCACGCCATCGGCCGAGCCGTTGTCGATCAGCAGCAGTTCCAGCGGCAGCGACCAGGCCAGCACGCCGCGCACGCACTCACGCAAGGCCTCGCCGCTGTCGGCAGAAACGACGATGACGGTGACGATCGGCGCTACTTTGTTGAACACGGACACGGGCAGGACCAGGACCACGGGCGACCAAGGATAGCCGACGACGCGTCAGTCCACGGATGGGTCCTGTTCTTCGCCGAGCACATGCGCCAGAGGGCGTGGCGCGGCCTCCGCATCGCGCTGCAACCACGGCAGCTCCCGATGCCAGCCGGCCAGTACCCAGCCACGCAGGCGATGCGTGCGGTCGTGGCGGCGGTCCCACAGCAGCACGCCGCGCGCGCGTGGCAGGTGCGCGGCAAACCAGCGGCCATCGGGGCTGAAACAGGCCTCGGCGTCCACGCCATCGACCCGTCGCGCGCCGGCGAATGCAAAGCCGCCGTCGCGGTAGGAAATCTCCCCGCCCCACGGATCGGGCCAGTCATCCGGGCCGCTATGCCAGGCCGGCCATTCCAGCGTGATGATTTCCACCGGCGGCCCCATGGCCGATGACATCACGCGCGCCGGCCATTCGGTGGGGATCGGCTCAGGCGCGGTTTCGGCCGGCCCGGACATGAGTACGCTGGTCGCGTCGCTGGTCGATGCCGGGCGCGCGGCCGCGCGGTCCAGCCATGACTCCATGCCCACCAGCAACATGTAGCCAGCCAACGCACCCAGCAGCGCGGCGCCCCACGCCATGACGTCGCCGCCCAGCGCACGCTGCAGCGCCAGCAGCATGCCCGGCAGGCCCCAGCGCAGACCGCGGCGCAGAGCCAGCGCATGGCCTTCGTCCAGAGGCGACCCCAACAGCAGCAACGCCACCACCAGAGCACACAACAGCGACAGTCCCAGCCACCACGGCAGCAGCGCCAGGATCACCAGCCACCCCGCCAGCGGCAGCGTCACACGCCACGGCGGGAGCTGCGCCAGGTTCATGCGCGTGCCGGGTCGGTGCTCAGGCCCGGTGCCTGCGCTTGGGGAAAAGGCTTGTCGGTGACGTTGCTGGCGGTGCCGGCGTCCGGCACTTCAATCGCACCACACGCGGGCGTTGCGGAACATGCGCATCCAGGGCGAGTCCTCACCCCAGCTGCGCGGGTGCCAGCTCAGTTGCACGCTGCGGAACACGCGCTCCGGGTGCGGCATCATGATCGTCACCCTCCCGTCCGCCGCGGTGAAACCGGCCAGGCCGCCAGGCGAACCATTGCTGTTGAGTGGAAAGTTCTCTGTTGGCTTGCCGCGGTTGTCGACAAAGCGCAGCGCCGCGCTGGCCTTGGACGGGCTGCACGCATGCGGGAAGCTGACCCGCCCCTCGCCATGGGCGACCGCCACCGGAATGCGCGATCCGGCCATGTCGACAAACAAGATGCCGGGCGAATCGAGGATCTCCACCGTGGCCAGCCGTGACTCGTACTGTTCGGACGCATTGCGCAGGAACTGCGGCCAGTGTTTGGCGCCGGGGATGATCTCCTTGATCTGCGACATCATCTGGCAACCGTTACACACGCCCAGCGCGAATTTCGCTTCGTCAGCGTAGAACGCGGCGAACTGCTCGCGCAGGCGCGGGTTGAACAAGATGGACGTGGCCCAGCCACGACCAGCGCCCAACACGTCGCCATAGGAGAAGCCACCGCACGCAGCCAGCCCGCGGAATTCGGCCAGCGTCACGCGACCGCTGGCCAGGTCGGTCATGTGCACGTCCACCGCGTCGAAACCGGCACGGGTGAAGGCCGCGGCCATCTCCACCTGGCCGTTGACGCCCTGCTCGCGCAGGATCGCGATGCGCGGCCGCGCGCCGCCGATGAACGGCGCGGCCACGTCGCTGCCCGGATCAAAGGTGAGCCGCGCGCTGATGCCAGGATCGGCATCATCCAGCCGCCACGCCAACTCGGCGTCGGCGCTTTGCGGGTTGTCGCGCGCGCGTTGCATGGCGTGGCTGGTCTCGTTCCACGCGCCAAACAGCGTGCGCCAGTTCCACTTGAACACGGTCTCGTCGCCGAGGAAAAGCTTGATCCCAAGCTTTTCCTTTGGCCGTCCAACCCGGTGGCACAGGTCCGTCAGGCCGTGGCTTTCGACCAGTGCGCTGAAGGCATCGCGCTGGGCCTGCGCGACCTGCATGACCGCGCCCAGCTCCTCGTTGAACAAGGCGCGCAGTGTGGCCTCGGCCCAGCCATCAAGGTGCAGTTCCAGCCCGCAATGGCCGGCAAAGGCCATCTCCAGCAAGGTGGTGATGACCCCGCCATCGGACCGGTCGTGGTAGGCCAGCAGCAGATCGGCGGCATTGGCCTCCTGCACCAGCGCAAACAGCGCCTTGAGCCGCGCGGCGTCCTCCAGGTCTGGTGGCACGCCGCCGGCGCGGCTGAACACCTGCGTCAATGCCGAGCCGCCGAGCCGGTCGCGGCCGCCACCCAGGTCGATCAACCACAGGTCGGTGGCGCCCTGGTCCAGGCGCAGTTGCGGGGTGAGCGTGCGCCGCACATCGGCCACGCGCGCAAAGCCGGTGATCACCAGCGACACCGGCGACACCGTGCGCTGGGCGACCTCGCCGTCATGCCACACCGTCTGCATCGACAGCGAGTCCTTGCCGACCGGGATAGAGATGTCCAGTTGCGGGCACAGCTCGATGCCGATTGCCTTGACCGCGTCGAACAGCGCCGCGTCTTCGCCCGGGTGGTTGACCGCAGCCATCCAGTTGGCCGACAGGCGGATGTCCCCCAGGTGCGCAATGGGCGCGGCGGCGAGGTTGGTGATGGCCTCCCCCACTGCCAGTCGCGCCGCATCGGCGCTGCCCAGCAACGCCACCGGCGCGCGCTCGGCCAAGGCCATCGCCTCGCCACCGTAACCGTCAAAATCGTTCAGCGTGACAGCGCAATCGGCCACCGGCACCTGCCACGGCCCGACCATCGGATCGCGATGGTTGAGGCCGCCCACGGTGCGGTCGCCAATGGTGACGAGAAAGCTCTTGCTGCCCACGCCGGGAAGGCGCAGCACGCGCAGTAGCGCTTCGTCCATGCCGATGCCGTTGAGGTCCGGCAACAAATCCACGCGCGGCGGCAGGCGACAGGTGTCGCGATGCATTTTCGGCGGCTTGCCGAAGAGCACGTCCATCGGCAGGTCGATGGCTGTTTGCCGGGGCTCGGCATTCGGCAATGGGGCACCGGAAAAGCGTGCAACCAGCAGGCGACGCTCTTCCGTCGCCACGCCGAGTACCGCATACGGACAACGTTCACGACGGCAAATCGCCTCGAATTCGGCCAGCTTCTGCTGACCGATGGCGAGCACGTAGCGCTCCTGCGATTCGTTGCTCCACAACTGCATCGGCGACAGCGACGGGTCGTCGCAGGGGATCTTGTCCAGGTCGATGACGCCGCCGACGCCGGCGTCATTGAGCAGCTCGGGTACGGCGTTGGACAGGCCGCCGGCACCCACGTCATGGATGCTGACGATGGGCGTGTGCTCGCCGCGCGCGCAACAGGCATCGATGACTTCCTGGCAACGCCGCTGCATCTCCGCGTTGTCGCGCTGCACCGAGGCAAAATCCAGCGCCGCGCTGGAGGCGCCCGACGCCAAGGACGACGCCGCGCCGCCGCCCATCCCGATCAACATGCCTGGCCCGCCGAGCACGATGACCGCGTTGCCCGGTTGCACCTTGTGCTTGAGCACCAGCCCCGGGCGCAGGTTGGCCAGCCCACCGGCCAGCATGATCGGCTTGTCGTAGCCGCGGCGAAGTCCCGGCTCGCCGGTCTCATGCTCGAAGCTGCGGAAGTAGCCGCCAAGGCATGGACGGCCAAACTCGTTGTTGAACGCCGCCGCGCCGAGCGGTCCGTCGCGCATGATCTCGAACGCGCTGGCGACGCGCGGCGGCAATGGCCGCTGAGTCTCCCACGGTTGCGGATGACCGGGTATGCGCAGGTCCGACACTGAAAAACCGGTAAGCCCGGCCTTGGGCTTGCCACCACGGCCAGTCGCGCCCTCGTCGCGGATTTCACCGCCGGCGCCCGTGGCCGCGCCCGGCCACGGCGCAATGGCCGTGGGATGGTTGTGGGTTTCCACCTTGATCGCAAAATCGATGCGCTCGGGGTACCCGCGCCACAGGCCATCGGCCGGATCGGCCATGAAGCGCGCGCCGGTACCGCCTTCGATCACCGCCGCGTTGTCCGAATACGCCGACAACGTGTGTGCCGGGGATTGCTGGTGCGTGTAGCGGATCATGTCAAACAGCGTCTGCTGCTGGTCCTCGCCGTCGATGGTCCAGGTGGCGTTGAACACCTTGTGCCGGCAATGCTCGGAGTTGGCCTGGGCAAACATGAACAGCTCGGCGTCGCTGGGGTCGCGGCCAAGCGCCGCATAGCGCTCGGCCAGGTACACCATCTCGTCCTAGGCCAGCGCCAGACCCAGCCGTACATTGGCCGCCGTGAGTGCAGCCAGCGCATCGTCACCGAGCGCGACATGCACCAGCGCGCCAGGTGTGCCGGCAAGGAACAGGTCCTGCGCGTCGTCGATGCGCGAAAGCACCGATTGCGTCATGGCATCGTGCAGCGCATGCATGATCGGCGCGCGCCCGGCAGCTCCCTCGGCCGGCAGGCCGACCACCTGCCAGGCGGTGCCGCGCTCCACGCGGCGCACGTCGAAACCGGCGCCGTGCAGGATGTCGGTGGCCTTGCTCGACCACGGCGAGATCGTGCCCAGACGCGGTACCACCCACAGCGTGGCCGGCTCCGGGGCGGCGTCCTTGGCCTCCAGCACGCTGAGCAAACCGGCGCGCAGCTCGCCGGACGGTGCCACGTCGGCATCCAGGAAATACACGTGCCACGCCGATTGCACGCGCACACCATGCTGCAACGCCGCCAGACGGGCGTTGAGTCGTTCGAGGCGGAATGGCGAAAGGGCGCTTTGCCCGTCAAATGCGATCATGCGGGAGTGGCGCTTTGGCGAAAACGCCCATTCTAACCGATGCGCGGATGCCGGCCGTGCAGTGGCGGATCAGACCCGCTCAATCCCCCGCGCGCAGGGCCGCCAGCAACTGTTCGGGCGTCAGGTAGCCGCCCAGGATGCGCCCATCCGGGCCGACGATGGTCGGCGTACCGCTGACCCCCAGCTTGAGCCCCAGATTGAACTCATCGGCGACCGGATTGGTGCAGGTCTGAGGCTTGACGTTGTCCTTCATCGCCGCGGCAAACGCTGCCTTGCGGTCGGCCGCGCACCACACCGAAACCATCTGCGTGTAGGTCGGGGTGGGCCGGCCGGACGTGGTGGTCAATCCCTCGCGCGGCCATGCCAGGTATTCCACCGCAATGCCGGCAGCGTTGAGCGCGCTGATGTGTGCGTGGAAAGCCCGGCAGAAGCTGCAGTTGACGTCGGTGAACACCGTCACCGTGTACCGCGGGTCCTTCGGCGCATAGACGATGCGCGCGGATGCCGGCATCGCGGGCAACTCGCGCTGGCGAAACTTCGCCCACGCCGCCTCGCTCACGTTGCGCTTGGCTGTCAGGTCAAACAGGTCGCCGTTGAGCAGATACCTGCCGTCAGCACTGACGTACAGCAATTGCCCGGAGGCGATGACCTCGTAAAAGCCCGGAAGCGCCGCGGCCTCGATGGAATCGACCTGCGCCTTGGACGACAGCTTGGCGATTGCCGCGCGCACCATCTTGCGTGCCGCCGGCGATACCGCCGTGCCCGCATTGCTCGCCGGCGCGGGCGCGGCAGCTGTTTGCGCTTGCGCCACACCCATCATCATGACGGAAGCGCACAGCAGCGCCGCCAGAATGCCCACTTTTGCCATTGCAACCTCGAGACCATGCGCCGCGCGGCGCTGACCGGTCATTCTGGCACACCCCCGGCAGACGCCATTGCGCGACAGCCGGCACAGCGTTGCACCCAGCCAGGGTCCTGGCTCGGCACATGCACCAACGCCAAGGCTTGCCCCGGCTTGTCTGGAGGAACGCCGCCTGAGGCGCGCAGCTTGTTGCCTGCAGGCGGCCAGGCAGACCAGGCCAGGGAAACCATCAGAATTTGTGCGTCAACCGCACATACAGGTCGTGATCCACTCGAGCGCGGGTGCCGGCGGGGTTTTGCAGTTCGCGGCGCTCGCGC
Organism: Rhodanobacter sp.; assembly: GCA_039936515.1. GTDB lineage: Bacteria > Pseudomonadota > Gammaproteobacteria > Xanthomonadales > Rhodanobacteraceae > Rhodanobacter. The sequence continues at coordinate 11,376 of JBDTIE010000219.1, forward strand.
ACCCGTGCTTCCATCGAAGTCTTCGCCAGGAACTGCCACTGGTACCTGATTTCCAAGGACCTGTCGTTGGGGCGATAGTCCGGCGAGATCAGCCAGCCGGCCTGCGCGCTGCCAATGGCCACCCCGATATTGTGCCTGGGAGCGAAGTCGTAAATGCTGGCCAGCAGCTGCCATGCCAGCCCACCCGCTGCGCCGGTCCCACCGGTGCCGACGACTGCCTCTCGTGGAGTTTCCATGGCATAACCGACCTCCACGCCGGTGACCAGCCTGGGGCCGCCGGTACCCAGCGGCCATTCGGCAGCGACCCGGGCGTCAACGGTGACGTAATCCTTGCGCGAACGATCGGAAAGGCCGCGGTCGGCCAAGCTGTCCGGCATCCAGGTCAGGGACAGCATCCTCTGCGTGACCGGACCCCACCGCTGCTTGTTCTCCAGACCCATGAACAGCGTGGTGCGGCTGTTGCCATCGCGGAAGTCCAGCGGTGCGTACGCGACAGCGCCGCTGCCCCTGGCGTTCCGGTATTGACCGATCAGGTGGCCCCGCCAACCGCCGGCAACGGGTATGTCCAGGTACACGCCGTCAGTCCAGTTGACGTCGATGTTGGGGCTGTCGTTGCGGTCAAGACCCTTGGACGCTACCCCCGGCACCGCAAACGCCGTCTGGAATCGCCCCACGCGCAGCCGCAGGCCGTCGTCGGCGCCCTGGTAGCCGAGATAGGCCTCGTCCAGGGTGATGTCGCCAAATGCGGCGCCGGTACGGGTTGGCGCGTAGCTGCGCAGATACACGTCCGTGCCGTCCTGCTCGCTGCTGAAACGGCCCGCCACCCGGGTGCGTACGGTCCAGCGCTCGTCCAGGCGACGTTCAAAGCCCAGCCTGAGGCGTGCATTGAATGCATCCTGATCGGATTCGGCGCCGTCGCGGGCGGTTCGTTCGCTGGCAAAGTAACCAGCGCGCAGGTCAGCGCTGTACTTCCAGTCGGTCGTGTCTGCCGGTGCACCAATGGCGCCGAAGCTGGTCGCCAGACTGGCTGCAGCAAGCAGCCACGAAGCGCGGGTCGCGGTGCGGACAGTGAGTTGACGGGCAAGGGAATCCGGAAATGGAACGGCCATGGCTACTAGCTCGATACGCGGAAGAAAAGGGGTTGTGGAAGCATTCAATCAGCAGCCTGACCTCGCCGCGCTGACGCCGGTCAATCGGAGGCGATACAAATGGGCTGGATACGTTTGTCGTCACCGCCCGCAACTTGTCCCTGACACCCTTGGGTTATTGCCGGATCACACCGCGTTAACCGTAAAAGGCCGAGTCTCCCACAATCGCTGAACGGTGTGTCATTAACCCGCAAGCGATAAAACCAGAATACATCGCAGCCACGGAGCGCGGGATGTCCACGGTTTCCTCTCCTGATAAAACGCCGACCTTTTCATGGTTTGTGTTTGGCCTGATGGCCAGCGTCACCTTTGTGGGTATCTTGTCCGAATTGGTGCCGTCGGGCATTTTGCCGCAGATGACTGAGGGGTTGGGTGTCGAGGAAAGCGAGATCGGCTTTCTGGTCGGTGTTTACGCGTTGGCTTCCGCCGTTGCCGCCATCCCGTTGATCAGCGCCACCCTGGCGGTCAACCGCAAGGCGCTGCTGATGGCGCTGCTGGTCGGGTTTGCGGTCTCCAATATCGTCGTCGGCGTGTCGTCGTCTTATGCGGTCATCATCGCCGCACGCATCGTCGGCGGCATTTGCGCGGGCGTGATGTGGCCGATGATTGCGGCCTATGGGACGCGGCTGGCACCGGCCAACATGCATGGCAAGGCGATCACGGTGATCATGTCCGGCAACACCCTTGGCATCAGCATCGGCCTGCCGGCGATGACGGCGATCGGTCTGACCTTTGGCTGGCGCAGCGTCTTTCTGGTCCTGGGCGTAATGGTTGCCATCATTGCCGTGCTGTCGTATTTCTATTTGCCGGCGGTCAAAGGCGAGCAACTCAGCAAGGGCAATTCGCCGCTGGCAGTGCTGAAAATGCCGTCAATCCTGATTGTCCTGCTGTTGACGTTTCTATCCGTCGCGGCCTTCTACGGCGTTTATACCTACATCACCTTGCTGGTGGAATTGATCGACTTTGCCGGCGGCATCGGGCTGGCACTGCTGCTGTTCGGCATCGGCTCGGTGATTTCGGTGATTCTTTCCGCCAAATACATCGACGCCTATTTGCGCCCGCTGATCGTGGTCGCACTCGCCGTCGGCGGTATTTCCATGGCGATGCTTCTGGCTTTCAAAGGGACCATCGGCATCTCGCATGTCGCGTTTTTCCTTTGGGGCCTGGCCTTTGGTCCACTGGTGACCATGTACCAGGCCGCCGTGAGCAAGCAGGTTGAAAACGCCAAGGATGTGGCGACTTCGGTGCAATCGAGCGTCTTCAATTTCTCCATCATGATCGCCACCTGGGTCGGCGGCATGCTGCTGAGCGCTTCGCCGACAAACGGCGTCAAGTACATCGTTTACCTGTCTCTGGCCGGCTTCGCCCTGGCCATCATCGTCGCGTTCCTGGCCCGGCATACCCTGCGGTCTTCCGCCGCTTCGCCCACCAGTCCCTAAACGAGAAAGCCATGAAAAAATTCACCAATGCCCGCATCTACCGACAGCACGATGAAGTCAGCGAGATCCTCGTCGACAAGGGCGTCATCAAGCAGATCGGCAAAAATTTGCCCAAGTCCGACGAGGAAATCGACCTGAAGGGTCGCCTGGTCGTGCCGCCCTACGTGGATGCCTACCTGCATCTGGATTACGTCTACACAGCCCGCAGCGACGACTCGGCCAACGCCAGCGGCACGCTGTTTGAGGGCATCGCCCGCTGGCACGACGTCAAGAAAACCCAGACGCTGGAAGACGCCAGGGAACGCGCGCTGAAGGGTATCCAGGAAGAGGTTTCCAGAGGCGTCCAATTCATCCGCACCCACATCGACGTGGATGATCCGAAACTGACCGGGTTGAAGGCGATGCTGGAGATTCGCGAAGAGCTCAAGGACAACGTCACAATCCAGATCGTCGCTTTTCCGCAAGAAGGGATGTACGCCTACAAGGGTGGCGACGAGATGATCGAGGAGGCGCTCAAGATGGGCGCGGACTGCGTCGGCGGCATCCCGCACTTCGAATGGGCGCGCGAGATCGGTGAAAAGTCGGTGCACCGCACTGTCGAGCTGGCGGAAAAATACGACAAGCTCATCGACGTTCACTGCGACGAAACCGATGATGTGATGAGTCGGCACGTCGAGTTGCTCAACGCCCTCGTCATGACGAAC
>JBDTIE010000220.1:0-6831 GCA_039936515.1 Rhodanobacter sp.
TTCGCCGCGCCGCCGACGGTACCGGTACAGATGGACTGGCCGATCAAACTGCACGTCACGCTGGCGCTGCTGGCCTTCAGCGTGCTGGCCATTGCCGCATGCCTGGCGATGTTCCTGGCGGTACAGGAACGCGCCCTGCGCGTGCGCCGCTTTGGCGTATGGCTGCGCGCGTTGCCGCCGCTGACGCGTACCGAGGCGCTGATGTTCCGGCTCATTCGTGGTGGCTTTGCGCTGTTGACGCTGGCGCTGCTCAGCGGCGCGTTGTTCATTGAAAACATCCGCGCGCAGCACCTGGTGCACACCACGGTGTTGTCAGTGCTGGCCTGGTTGGTGTTCGGTACCCTGCTGTACGGACGCTGGCGCCACGGCTGGCGCGGTCAGCAGGCGGTGCGCCTCACACTGATCGGTATGGCAGTGCTGGTGCTGGCGTTTTTCGGCAGCAAGGCGGTACTTGAACTGGTCCTGCATCGCAGCGTGTAGCGCGTGGCAAGCGCACCATCACGCCTCGCGGCAGGCGTCGATGGCTTGCACCAGGCGCTCGACCACGATCAGCTGCATATCCCCCACCTGGGCTTTTTTCGGCGCGTTGGCCTTGGGTACGATGGCGCGGCGAAAGCCATGGTGTGCCGCTTCCTTCAGCCGCTCCTCGCCGTTGGGTACCGGGCGGATCTCGCCGGACAGGCCCACTTCGCCAAAGGTGACCGTATGTTCGGGCAAGGGTCGGTCGCGCAGGCTGGAGAGCACGGCCAGCAGCACCGGCAGGTCCGCGGCGGTTTCCTGTACGCGAATTCCGCCGACGACGTTGACGAACACGTCCTGGTCATACGCCGCCACGCCGCCGTGGCGATGCAGCACGGCCAACAGCATTGCCAGGCGGTTCTGGTCCAGCCCCAGTGCCACACGCCGCGGATTGCCCAGCGAGGATTGGTCAACCAGCGCCTGCACCTCCACCAGCAGCGGCCGCGTGCCTTCGCGCGTGACCATCACCGCGCTGCCTGCGGTGGGCGTGGAGTGGCTGGACAGGAAGATCGCCGACGGGTTGGGCACCTCGCGCAGGCCCTTGTCGGACATGGCGAACACACCCAGCTCGTTCACCGCGCCAAAGCGGTTCTTGAAGGCGCGCAGGACGCGAAAGCGGCTGCCGGCCTCGCCCTCGAAATACAGTACCGCATCAACCATGTGCTCGAGCACGCGCGGGCCGGCGATGCCGCCTTCCTTGGTGACATGGCCGACCAGAAACACCGAGGTGCCGGTCTCCTTGGCAAAGCGCGTGAGCTTGGCCGCCGCCTCGCGCACCTGGCTGACCGAGCCGGGCGCCGCTGGCAGCAGTTCGGTCCAGATGGTCTGGATGGAGTCGATCACCAGCACGCGCGGACGCAGCGCCACCGCTTGTTCGAGGATGCGCTCGACGCAGGTCTCTGCCAGTGCCTGCAGCGGTTCCAGCGGCAGGCCAAGACGCTGCGCGCGCGAGGCTACCTGCGCCAGCGATTCTTCGCCGGTGACATATACGCTGGGCAACTGCGCACCCAGTGTGCCCAGTACCTGCAGCAGCAAGGTCGATTTGCCGATGCCCGGATCACCGCCAATCAATACCACCGAACCCTGCACAAGGCCGCCACCGAGCACGCGATCAAGTTCACCGATGCCGGTGGCCACGCGCGCCTCGGTAGTCAGCGCCACCGCCGTCAACGGCGTGATGCGCGCCGAGCCGGCGGCGTTGCCGGCATAGTTGGAGCGCTGCGCCCCGACCGACGCCACGGTGACGGAGGGCGGCGCCAGCACGATCGCGCTCAGCGTGTTCCACACCCCGCACGCGATGCACTGCCCCTGCCACTTGCTGTGCTCGGCGCCGCACTCGGTACAGACGTAGGCGGTTTTTGCTTTGGCCATGATGCTTCCAGTCCATTGCGGATGACGGCTCAAACTTTGCCAGTCAGCGTGACCCCCGCCAGCCGGCAACGACCCGTCCGGACGTCGGCGATTGGCAGCGCCGCTGCAAGCGCAATCGCACCGGGCAGCCAGCGGACGGGCTGCGGCTCTCTACAGGTGGCGACAGCGCAGCTCAGTCAAACGAGCCGGCGAAGGAATCCGGGGCATAGTTCTCGAACTTGGTGTACTGGCCAAGAAAGGTCAGCTTGCAGGTGTCGGTCGGGCCGTTCCGCTGTTTGCCGATGATGATCTCGGCCATGCCCTTGTCCTGCGTGTCCTTGTTGTAGTACTCGTCGCGGTAGATGAACATGATGACGTCGGCGTCCTGCTCGATGGCGCCGGACTCGCGCAGGTCGGACATCATCGGCCGCTTGTCCGCACGCTGTTCCAGCGACCGGTTCAGCTGCGACAGTGCCACCACCGGCACGTTGAGCTCCTTGGCCAGGCCCTTGAGCGAACGCGATATCTCGGAGATCTCGGTGGCGCGGTTTTCCTTGCTGCCGGGCACCTGCATGAGCTGCAGGTAGTCGATGACGATCAACCCCAGCCCGCCGTGTTCGCGATGCAGCCGCCGCGAGCGCGAGCGCAGTTCCACCGGCGACAGGCTGGGCGTGTCGTCGATGAAAATCTTCGCTTCGGACAGGATGGCGATGGCGTTGGACACGCGCGGCCAGTCTTCCTCTTCCAGGTCGCCGTTGCGCAGGCGCTGCTGGTGGATGCGCCCGACCGAGGAGATCAGGCGGAAGGCAAGCTGCGACGAGGACATCTCCATGGAAAACACCGCGACCGGCTTCTTGTTGCGCAGCGCCGCGGTCTCGGCAATGTTGAGCGCAAAGGCGGTCTTGCCCATCGATGGCCGGGCGGCAACGATGATGAGATCCGATGGCTGCAGGCCGGAGGTGAGGTTGTCCAAGTCGGTGAAGCCGGTGGTGATGCCGGTGAGCTGGCCGCGGTTCTCGTAGCGCTCGCTGAGCAGGCGGAAGGCGTCCTTGACCGCCTCGCGCATGGATACCGAATCCTTCTTGCCGCGCGCGCCGGACTCGGCAATGTGGAACACGCGTTGCTCGGCGTTTTCCAGAACCTCCTGCACGCTCTTGCCTTCGGGCCGGTAGCCGTCCTCGGTGATCGACGTGCCGGCGTCGATCAACTGTCGCATCACCGATTTCTCGCGCACGATCTCGGCATAGGCGGTGATGTTTGCGGCGCTGGGCGTGCTGTTGGCCAGCTCGATCAGGTATCCCGCGCCGCCTGCCATTTCGGCCAGGCCATTGCTCTCGAACCAGTCGCCAAGCGTCACCGCGTCGCACGGCATGCCCTTGTTTGCCAGCTCGTTGATCGCACGCCAGATCAGACGGTGGTCCTTGCGGTAGAAATCGTCCTCGGCCAGGCGATCAGCCACCCGGTCCAGCGCGTCCGGTGCCAGCATCAGGCCGCCCAGCACCGCCTGCTCGGCGTCGATGGAGTGCGGCGGCACACGCAGCGCAGCGATGGCGGCGCTGGTGGACTGGCGTTCGGAGACAAACGGCATCGGACAACCTCACATCAAAGACGGGCAGTACGCCGACAGTTGCAATCGATCACGGCACTGCCATCCATGATGCGCGGCGGCGTCTCATCCGTCGAGACAACAAGTCTGTGGATAAGCTGTGGGTTGCTGGGGATAAGCGGTGGTGATGGGATTGGAGAGTCGGGATTCGGTCCAGGCGCGACGGCGGTCTTGGTGGAGAGCCACGTCCGCATGCAGCAAATCCTGACACGACCCAGGGCCGGATCCCGACAGTCGATTTCCTTCCGGGCAGTCGAAAACAAACCGGGCGCCCGAAGGCGCCCGTCTGCGGCTGGACCAGCAGTGTTGCTTACTTGTCGCTGACGACGATGACCTTGACCGTAGTCTGCACGTCGGCGTGCAGGCTGAGCGGGACGTCGTATTCACCGACGTTGCGCAGCGGGCCTTCGCTCAGCACCACTTCGCCCTTGGTCACCGGGTGACCGGCGGCACGCAGGGCTTCGGCGATGTCACGCGGGCTCACCGAGCCGAACAGCTTGCCTTCGGCGCTGGCGTGCGCGGAGATGGTGATCGCAACGTCCGCAAGGCTGGTCACGCGCGACTGCGCTTCGCCCAGCGCGGTGTTGGCCTTGGCTTCGTACTCGGAACGGCGCTGTTCAAACGCGGCCAGGTTGGCGGCATTGGCACGCACCGCCTTGCCCTGCGGCAAGAGGAAGTTGCGTCCGTAGCCGGGCTTGACATTGACCTTGTCGCCGAGCGTGCCGAGGTTGCGGACTTTCTGCAGAAGAATGAGTTCCATGATGGTTCCTGTTCGTTAGCGCCGGTGTGGCCCGACGCAGCCGTGGACGGCTGTCCGAAGAGCGGGAATGGAGAGTCGGGAACGGACGACGCGCTTTCTGCCGTACCGATTCCCTGCTCTCTATTCCCTGATCCCGTACCACTCAAACGTCGTGGTTGTCGGTGTACGGCAGCAGCGAAAGGAAGCGCGCGCGCTTGATCGCTGTCGCCAACTGGCGCTGGTAGCGCGCCTTGGTGCCGGTGATGCGGCTGGGGACAATCTTGCCGTTCTCCGACACGTACTGGCGCAAGGTGTTGAGATCCTTGTAGTCGATCTCCTTGACGTCTTCGGCAGTGAACCGGCAAAACTTGCGACGGCGGAAAAACTTGGACATGGTCGTATTCCTCTTCAGTCGTCGCTGTTGCGGTGGTGGTCGTGATCGCCGTGGCCACGGCTGACGCCGTCATCATCATCGCGGCGGCGGGAAGACTTGGCGTCGTCCTTTTCCTTGCTCTTGATGATGAACGACGGCTCGCTGTCGCTGGCCACGTCGGACTCATCGCGGCGCACGATCAGATGGCGCAGCACCGCATCGTTGAAGCGGAAACCGGACTCAAGCTCGGTCAGCACGGCCTGGCTGGCCTCGATATTCATCAACACGTAATGAGCCTTGGCCAGGTTCATGATCGGGTACGCCAACTGCCGGCGGCCCCAGTCTTCCAGACGGTATATCTTGCCGCCGTCGCCTTCGATCAGCGTCTTGTAACGCTCGATCATGGCCGGGACCTGTTCGCTCTGGTCAGGGTGGACCAGAAACACGACTTCGTAATGACGCAGGGTCATCGCAGGGGTGCTCCTTGTGGATGTAAGCCAAATGGCCTGACAGCCTCCCGCCGATGCGGTGAGGCAAGTTGCTGACGCTGACGTGCTCCACATTGGAGCCACGGGCGCGAGCAGACCGCCGATTGTACGGCGCTGCCGTGATCGCACGCAAGTTGTACTGCCCGTGGCTTCAGCCGACGGTGAAGCTCTCGCCGCAACCGCAGGCGCCGGTGGCGTTGGGGTTGTGGAACACGAAGCTGGCGTTGAGGCCCTGGCGCTGGAAATCGATGACCGTGCCGGTGACCAGCGCTGCGTTGGCGTCACTGACCACCAGCGGCAGGCCATCGACCTGAACCACGCTTTCGCCGGCATCGATGGTCTGCGCCAGATCCACGACGTAACCGAAGCCCGAACACCCCGTGCGCTTGACGCCGAAACGTACGCCGGCAGCCGTCGGCGCATTGGCCAGGAACTGACGCATGCGGGCGCTGGCTGCGGGGGTGATGGTGATGTTCATGACACGCTGACGCTCGCTGTCGATGGCCAAAAGTCGCGGCCGGGGCAACCGCTACATTATCATGGCCTTTTGCCCGCAACGGCTGCAACGCCGTCGTGGACACCAGCAGGAGTTGCAACCCATGGCCATGGCCAGCCCAATGCTGTGCAGTGTGAAACACGCGCTATCCGGGACCGTCCCGGCGGGCAGCACGGTGACCGTGCGCGGCTGGGTGCGCACCCGCCGTGATTCCAAGGCGGGCTTGTCGTTCGTCAACGTCAGCGACGGCTCGTGCTTTGACCCGATCCAGGCGGTGGTGCCCTCCACGCTGGCCAATTACGACAGCGAAGTGAAACACCTCACCGCCGGCGCCAGCGTGATCGTCAGCGGCACGCTGGTCGCCTCGCAGGGCAAGGGTCAGAAATACGAGTTGCAGGCCGATGAGGTGGTGGTTTGCGGTCTGGTCGATGACCCGGAAACCTACCCGATCCAGCCCAAGCAGCACTCGATGGAGTTCCTGCGCGAAGTCGCCCACCTGCGCCCGCGCACCAACCTGTTTGGCGCGGTGACGCGCGTGCGGCACACGATGATGACCGCCATCCACCGGCATCTGACCGAGCAGGGGTTCTTCTGGATCAATACCCCGATCATCACCACCTCCGACGCTGAAGGCGCCGGCGACATGTTCCGGCTGTCCACGCTGGACCTGGCCAACCTGCCGCGCGACGAGCACGGCAAGATCGATTTCCGCCAGGATTTCTTCGGCCGCGAGGCATTCCTCACCGTGTCCGGCCAGCTCAACGTCGAAGCCTATGCGCTGGCGATGAGCAAGGTGTACACCTTTGGTCCGACCTTCCGTGCCGAGAACTCCAACACCGCCCGGCATCTGGCCGAGTTCTGGATGGTCGAGCCGGAAATCGCCTTTGCCGACCTGGCGGCCGACGCCGATTGCGCCGAGGCCTTCCTCAAGGCGATCTTCAAGGCAGTGCTGGACGAGCGCGCCGACGACATGGAGTTTTTCGCCGAGCGCGTGACGCCGGACGCGATCACGCGCATGGAGGCGTTCATTGCCAAACCGTTCGAGCGCATCGAATACACCGATGCCGTCAGGATCCTGCAGAAGTCGGGGGAAAAATTCGACTACCCGGTGGCCTGGGGCGTGGACCTGCAGACCGAGCACGAGCGCTATCTGGCCGAGAAACATATCGGTCGCCCGGTGGTCGTCATGAATTACCCGGAGGCCATCAAGGCGTTCTACATGCGCTTGAATGATGACGAGAAGACGGTAGCGGCGATGGA
>JBDTIE010000221.1:0-18918 GCA_039936515.1 Rhodanobacter sp.
GGCCGGGTGGACAAAGTCCGCCGCCGCTACGCCGGTGCCACCAAGGCCGCCGACGCGGTCAACACCGCCGAAGCCGCCAAAGAATAACCGTCGCGGGCTTCGGCCCGCCGCCTGCGACACAAACGAACACGGGGCCGGCATGCGTCGGCCCCGTGTTCGTTTGCGCGCGTGCGTCGCAGCCACCATGCGCGGTCGAATGCCCGCGCAGGGCCTTGTGCGATAATGGTGAATGGCAGGTGTCGCGCACCCGTGGCCGGACAGGGCCGGCGAGCGCGACGCTGTTGCACTCGGTCACCGACCGCAGCGCCTTATCCGGTCTCTGGCGTCCTTTGTCTGGCGTCAGGAGCCCCCACGCAGGAGTTTCTCCGTGTCAGACCCCAAAATCGTCAAATTGGTGGACGAATCAAGCCAGCGCAGCACCGATCTGCCGCTGCTCAGCGGCACGCTGGGCCCCTCGTGCATCGACATCAGCACGCTGTACAAGAATACCGGCCACTTCACCTTTGACCCGGGCTTTGCCAGTACCGCCAGTACCAAGAGCGCGATCACCTTCATTGATGGCGACAAGGGCGTGCTGCTGTATCGCGGCTACCCGATCGAGCAACTGGCCGCGCACTCGAGCTTCCTGGAAGTGGCGTACCTGCTGCTTAATGGCGAACTGCCCAAGCCGGCGGAGTTCGCCAGTTTCGAGCACGAGGTTTCGCATCACACGATGATGCATGAGTCGCTGAAGAACTTCTTCCAGGGCTTCCACCACGACGCGCACCCGATGGCCATGCTGGCCGCCTCGGTGGCGTCGCTGTCGGCGTTCTATCACGACGATCTGAGCGTGGACGATCCGGCCGACCGCAAGCTCGCCGCGATCCGCCTGATTGCCAAGATGCCGACCATTGCCGCCGCCTGCTACCGGTATTCGGTGGGCTGGCCGCTGCGCTACCCGCGCAACAATCTGCAGTACGTTGACCGCTTCCTGCACATGACGTTCGAGGTACCCAGCGAGCCGTTGGAGATGAACCCGGTGGCCGCCAAGGCGCTGGATCTGTTGTTCATCCTGCATGCCGACCACGAGCAGAATGCATCAACCTCAACCGTGCGTCTGGTCGGCTCGACCGGCGCCAACCCGTACGCGTCCATTGCCGCGGGCATCACCGCGTTGTGGGGTCCGGCACATGGCGGCGCCAACGAGGCGGTGCTGGCGCAGCTGCAGGAAATCGGCACGCCCGACAACGTCGAGTCGGCGGTGTTGCGCGCCAAGGACAAGAACGACAGCTTCCGTCTGATGGGCTTTGGCCACCGCGTGTACAAGAATTTCGACCCGCGCGCGCAGATCATCCGCAAGATGTGCCATCAGGTGCTGGACCAGCTCGGTGTCAACGACCCGCTGCTGGAAGTGGCGTTGAAGCTGGAAGAAGCCGCCTTGAAAGACGACTACTTCATCAGCCACAAACTGTATCCCAACGTGGATTTCTATTCCGGGCTGATCTACAAGGCGCTGGGCATCCCCACGGAAATGTTCACGGTGATGTTTGCCATCGCGCGTACCGCTGGCTGGATCGCCAACTGGATCGAGCAGCACGAAACCCCCGGATCACGCATTGGTCGTCCGCGGCAGATCTACACCGGCGCCGCAAGCCGCGACTACAAGCCGGCCGCGGCACGCTGACGCGCCGGGGCCGTCGCGGGCCGGTTACAGCACCGCGGCGGCAGGCTCATCCAGCAGCTGGCGCACCTGCGCCAGCGAGGCGCGACGCATGGCCCGATCGGTAAGGGTGTCCACCGGCGGTTGGCGCAATGCGCTGCGCGGCAACACGGTGAGGTCGAAAGGCAAGTTGTCGGCACTGAACAGCAGCGCGGGGTAGTCGTCGAACTGGCCGTGATTGCCGCGCAGGCGGCGATTTTGCACTTCCAATGGCACGCCCTGCTCGCGCAGGAACAGCGTGACGGCATCCAGGTCGTCACAGAACACGTGCAGGCACACCGCAGAGTGCGCGTCGGCCGTTCCCTCCAGTACCGCGCCGACCAGGCGTGGTGCGAACGGGGCAAGAAAGGTCATCGCCGCCACCGCCGCTTGGCGTCGCGCGCGCAGCCATTGCGGCTGGCTGTCGGCAAGGAACAACCGCTGGTGTTCGCGCAGCGCCTGCTCGATTTCGCCGTTGCGTGGCAATGATTGCGTGTCGACGACGCCCAGCCGCGCGGCGGCCTTGCGCTTGGCGTGGTGGAAGTCGCGGATGCCGTTCTCGCTCATCAGCCTGGCCGCTTCCTGCGCGATGCGCACGCGGTTGCGCTGGCTCTTGTCGACAACCTGTACGGGGCGGTGCTGCAAGCGGGACATGGCGTGATCCTCCAGTGGCGTGCGGCGTCGATCAGAAGATGTCGTAGGCGTGTTCCTGATCCTCCTGCTGCTGGGCGGCCTGGTTGCGCAGACGGTCCACGTCCTCCACCTTGAGTATCTCATTCATCGCGTTGGGGTCGCCGGCAGCGCTGGGCAGGCCGCTTTCGCGGTTGATCTGCACGGTGCTGATGCCCGGCGGCATGGGCAGGGATTTCAAGGGCTGATCCTTGAGCGCGCTGCGCATGTAGTCCATCCAGATCGGCAGCGCCGCCTTGGCGCCAAACTCGCCGTGGCCGAGCGAGTCGTAGTTGTCGAAGCCTACCCATACCGCAGTGGACAGATCGCCATTGAACCCGGCGAACCATGCGTCCCGGTGGTCGTTGGTGGAGCCGGTCTTGCCGGCCAGGTCGTCGCGATCCAGCGCACGTGCGGCCGAGCCGGTGCCGCGCAGGATGACGTCCTTCATCAACGACGTCATCAGGTAATCGTTGCGGGTGTCGATCACGTGTGGCGCCAGCACCGGTGGATGCGTGCCGCTGCCGTGCACGTCTGCCGGCAGCACCGCGTCGCCGACGCCGTCGATGCTGCTGGCCGGCGCCGGATTCGTGGACTGGGTCATGCGGTTGGCCGGCGTGGCATTCATCTGCTCTGGCGGCGGGCCTGGCGGAGCGGTGTCGAGCAAGCGTTCCTGGCAGTCGCCGCAGGCCCGCGCCGGGTTGGCGACATACACCGGCGTGCCATTGCGGTCGTCGATGCGGTTGATGAAATAAGGCGTGACCAGATAGCCGCCGTTGGCAAACACCGCGTAGCCGCGCGCCATGCCCATGGGAGAAACCGATGCGGTGCCCAACGCCATCGACAGGTTGGCGGGAATCGCATCGCGCGAGAAGCCGAAGCGCGTCACGTAGTCACGGGCAAAACGCACGCCGATGGCATCGAGCAGGCGCACCGAGACCAGGTTCTTCGATTGCACCAGCGCCTCGCGCAGGCGCATCGGGCCGGCAAACTTGCCATCATCGTTGGATGGCGTCCACAAGCCGTTTGGCCGCGACGGGTCGGGAAGTGCCAGTGGCGCGTCGTTGACGATGGACGCCGGCGTGAAGCCACGCTCGAACGCGGCCGAATACAGATAAGGCTTGAACGCCGACCCAGGTTGGCGCGCGGCCATCACGGCACGGTTGAACTTGCTGCGGCTGAAGTTGAAGCCGCCGACCAGGGCCTCGATCGCCCCGTTCTCCGGGTTGACCGACACCAGCGCACCCTGCACGGCGGGGATCTGCGCCAATTGCCACGCGCCTTCCGCATCGCGGGTCACGCGGACCACATCGCCGCGCCGCAGCAGCTTGTCGACCTGGGTGGGCGCGGCGCCGACGCGGCTATCGCCCAGGCGCGGGCGCGCCCAGCGCACGGCGGCCAGGTCAAGCACGATGGTGTCGCCGCTGGCGGTGTAAGCGCTGGCCTGTTTCGCATTGCTGGCGGTCACCAACGCCGGCGCCATGCCGGAGATGCTCGACCATGGTGCCAACGCGTGGGCAAGACCTGCCGCATCGGTTGTTTCAGGCAGATTGACGTGAGCCTCCGGCCCGCGCCAGCCATGGCGGTGGTCGTAGGCGACCAGCCCGTCGCGCAGCGACGTCACCGCGGCCTGCTGGCGTACGCTGCTGACCGTGGTGTACACCACATAGCCTTCGGTCAGGGCTTCGTTGCCGAAGCGGTCCAACACCTGCCGGCGCACCATTTCGGCCAGGTAAGGTGCATCGGCCTCGATCGGCTGCTCATGCGCGAAAGCGTTGTTGGGTTCGGCCAGCGCCTGCTCGTAGACTTCCCGGCTGATGAAGTTGTGCCGCAGCATCTCGCCGAGCACCCAATTGCGCCGCGCCAGGCCACGCCGCGGATTGTTGATGGGGTTGACCACCGAGGGCAGCTGGAAGGTGGAGGCCAGCATCGCGCACTCGGCAACGCTCAACTTGTCCAGCGTCTTGCCGTAGTAGTACTCGGCAGCCGCGGCGACACCATACGAACGATGACCCAGAAACATCTTGTTGAGATACAGCTCGAGGATCTGATCCTTGGTGAGCTCATGTTCGATGCGCAGCGCGATGAAGATCTCGGTGAGCTTGCGCGAGTAGAGCTTTTCCGGGCTAAGGAAAAAATTGCGCGCGACCTGCTGGGTGATGGTCGACCCGCCCGGGCCCTTGTCGCCGCCGGTGATGACCACGTGCCAGCCGGCACGAATGATGCCGTGCCAATCCACGCCTGGATGGCTGTAGAAATCAGCGTCCTCCGCCGACAGCACCGCGTGCTTGAGACGCTCAGGGACGTTGCCGATGGCTACCGGGATGCGCCGGGTCTCACCGAAGGTGGCGATCAGCTTGCCGTCGGCGGTCAACACCCGCAACGGCACCTGCATGTGGTAGTCCTTGAGCGACGCCACCGACGGCAGGCGCGGGGAGATCAGCCAGTACGCGACGCCAACGGCCAAAAACGCCAGCAGCACTCCGGTAACCGCCAGGATCGATACCCAGCGCAGCAAACGCTTGAAAGTTGGCATGTGGGGAATTGCGAGCCCTGTGTCGAAACATGGCAGAGTATAGAGGTACGGTATTGACCGGCCGGGGCAGTGCCTGCACCCTGTGTACCGGTCCAGGGGACAATGTCCGGAATGTGGCGGGCATCACACGAAACACATGAGAAAGTTACAGTAGCCCGTTGCTATTGCGTTAAATTTTCGATTTAATGCCCTTGCGCACCCCCCAGGAATCTGGTTTGGGCGCTAGCGGCCAGGGGGAGATACCGTGGGGGTCTTTACACCGAAGAAGCCGGCATTGATTGGCGTCGACATCAGTTCGACCGCCGTCAAGTTGCTGCAGCTCAGTCAGGCGGGTGGACGCTATCGCGTGGAGCACTACGCGGTGGAGCCGCTGCCACCCAACGCCGTCGTGGAAAAGAACATCGTGGAGGTGGATGCGGTCGGTGACGCGATCCGCCGCGCGCTGGCGCGATCGGGCTCCAAGATCAAGCACGCCGCCGCCGCGGTGGCCGGTTCAGCGGTGATCACGCGCATCATCCCGATGTCCAGCGAGCTGGTTGACGACGACCTGGAAGGCCAGATCCAGGTCGAGGCCAACCAGTACATCCCGTACCCGATCGACGAAATCAGCCTGGACTTTGAGGTCGTCGGCCCGGTTCGCGACAACCCGGACATGAACAACGTGCTGCTGGCCGCCTCGCGCACCGAGAACGTGGACATGCGCGTGGCCGCGCTGGAACTTGGCGGCCTCACTGCCGGTGTCATCGACGTCGAGGCGTTTGCCATGGAAAACGCCTTCGCCATGATGGCCGACCAGCTCAATGTCAGCCGCGACGCGTTGGTGGCGGTGGTCGATATCGGCGCAACAATGACCACGCTGTCGGTGCTGCGCAACCAGCGCACCATTTATTCACGCGAACAGGTCTTCGGTGGCAAGCAGCTCACCGACGAGATCATGCGCCGCTTCGGCCTGTCCTATGAGGAGGCCGGGCGCGCCAAGCGCAAGGGCGGCCTGCCGGAGTCCTATGAGACCGAGGCGTTGGAGCCATTCAAGGAATCGCTGGTCCAGCAGATTGGCCGTCTGTTGCAGTTCTTCTTTGCCGGCAGCGAATACAGCAAGGTCGACCAGGTGGTACTGGCCGGCGGCTGCGCCTCGATCGAGGGCCTGGGCATGATGCTTGAGGCACAACTCGGCGTGCCATGCATCGTCGCCAACCCGCTGGCGCGCATGTCGTTGTCGCCCAAGGTGCAGGCGCAGATGCTGGCGCAGGATGCACCGGCGCTCATGATCGCCGTCGGCCTCGCCTTGAGGAGCTTCGACTGATGGCTCATGTCAACCTACTTCCGTGGCGCGCGGAGCGGCGCAAGCAGCGCGAACGCGAGTTCTACATGCAGCTGGCTACCGCGTTCATCGTCGGTGTCGGCGTGCTGCTGTTGTGGATGTTCTGGATGAACCAGCGCATCGACAACCAGAATGAACGCAATGCCTACCTGCAAACGGAGATCAAGCAGCTCGACGTGCGCATCGCCAAGATCAAGGACCTGGAAAAGGTCCGCGAGCATTTGCTGGCGCGCAAGCAGATCATCGAGCAGCTGCAGGCCGACCGCTCGCAGATGGTGCACTTGTTCGATGAACTGGTGAAAACCATTCCCTCCAGCGCGCGGCTGACCGCGCTCAAGCAGGGCGGGCAGGCGATGTCGCTCGATGGCGTGGCGCAATCTAATGCCAGCGTGGCCGAATACATGCGCAACATCGAAAGCTCGCCGTGGATGGGTCACGCCGATCTGCGCAAGACCGAAAACACGCATGACGCCAGCCGCATGCCGTACACGTTCGGGCTCGATGTCGCGCTGAGTCGGCCCAAGAGCGAGGACGGCGGCAACGTCGACGGCGCGCCTGCGCCAGCCGGCTCCAGTGCCGCGGCGGCGCCAGCCAGCGCAGGGAGCACGCCATGAAATTCATCGATGAACTGCGCAGCCTTGACCGCAACAACGTTGGCGGCTGGGCGCCTTCGGTCAAGCTCTTTTTTACCGCCCTGGTGTTCGGCGTGGTGCTGCTGGTGGGCTGGTACTTCTTCGTCAGCAACCAGCAGGACGAACTGAACTCGCTCGCCAGCCAGGAAGAACAGCTCAAGACCGACTTTGCGGCCAAGCAGGCCAAGTCGGTCAACCTCGAAGCGCTGGAGACCCAGCTCAACGAGATGCAGGACATGCTGCGCCAATTGTTGCGGCAGTTGCCGAGCAAGACGGAAATGCCCGAATTGCTGGTGGACATCTCGCAGACCGCACTTTCGGCAGGCCTGGAAAGCGACCTGTTCCAGCCCGGCCCGGAGACTCCGAAGGACTTCTACGCCGAGAAGCCCATCACCCTGCGCATGAGCGGGACCTACCATCAGTTCGGCACCTTCATCAGCGGCGTGGCATCGCTGCCGCGTGTGGTCATCCTTACCCTGCACGACGTTTCGCTGACGCCCAAGGAAGGGGAAAAGGATGCCAAGGGCGCAGCCACCAGCACCGGACAATTGGTCTTGCAGGGAACGGTCAAGACCTACCGCTATCTGGACGACGAAGAGAGTGCAGCCGAGGCCGCCAAGCAAACGGCCGCCGCCGCGGGAGCGCAACAATGAAGCGACTTTCCGCAATCAACGGTTTGCACCCCGCGCAGTGGCTGCTGCTGCTGGCCACCGCGGTGTTCCTGGCCGGCTGCACCCGCGGCATGTCCGACCTGCGCACCTGGGTAGCCCAGGAAAAGACCAAGAAGGGCGTGCCGATCCAGCCGCTCCCGGTCATCAAGACTTTCGAGACCTTCGCCTACACCGATCAGAATGAGCGCGATCCCTTCAGCCCGAGCACCGTGGAGATGCAAAACACCGGCGCCACGGCCAATGGTCCGCGACCGGACGCCAACCGCGCCAAGCAGCCGCTGGAAATGTTCGCACTGGACAGCCTCAAGATGGTGGGCACGGTCGGTGGCGGCAGCGGCATAGAGGTGCTGGTCAAGGATCCCGGCGGCGTCATCCATCGCGTGCGCAAAGGCGAGTATCTGGGGCAGAACTACGGGCACGTCACGGCCGTGAGCGAAGATCACATCGAACTGGTCGAGATGGTATCCAACGGTAATGGTGGCTGGATGGAACGTCCGGCCAGCATCGCGCTCGACGCGAAATAGGAATACAGGGGCTGATGCAATGACCAACCAAATCCACTCCGTCCGGGGCCGTCTCATGCGCCATGCGAGTCGCACCATCTTGATGGGTCTGCTGCTTGCCGGCGCCACTTGGGCCAGTGCGGCCATGGCCGCCAGCAACACGCTCAAGGCCATCACCTACGACACCTTGCCCGGCGGTGCCGTCGAGCTGCGCATGGCCTTCAGCAATGCCCCGGTGCCGCAGCCGCGGATCTTTACCACCGGTAATCCACCGCGAATCGCCGTGGATTTCGCCGACACCGACAACGCCGCCGCCCGCCACATGGCTATTGGCAAGGGCTCGACGTCCGGCGTTTCCGCGGTCGCCGCCGGCGGACGCACGCGCGTTGTCGTCGAACTCATGCGCGAGTCCACCTACCGCTCCCGCGTGCAGGGCAACCAGTTGATCGTGACCGTCAACAACGGCACGGCCGACCAGTCGGTCACCACGGCCGCGACCATTGATCCGAGCAAGGCCTTGCCCTCGGTATCCAGTGGGCCGTCCGTCTCCAATATCGATTTCCGCCGCGGACCCAATGGCGAGGGTCGCGTGCTGATCAACTTCAGCGGTGCCGGGGCCAACGCCGACATGACGCACAGCGGCAACAAGGTGGTGGTCAACGTTACCCACGTCAACCTGCCCGCCAGGTTGGCACAACGTCTGGATACGCTGGATTTCGCCACGCCGGTGCAATCAATCGTGACCACCCCCGGCGCCGGTGGTGGCGCGCGGATTGAACTGGCGGTCAAGGGCCCGGTGGAGACGTCGGCTTACCAGACTGGCAACCAGTACGTGGTGGAGGTTGCGCCAAAGAAGGCCGACGCCGCGCCGTCCAATGCGCTGGCGAAGGCTGGGCAGGAGCCGGCATACAACGGCAAGCGCGTCACCTTCAACTTCCAGGACATCCCCGTGCGTTCGGCGTTGCAACTGGTTGCTGACATTTCCGGCCTGAACCTGGTGGCAGCCGACAGCGTTGGCGGCAGCGTCACCTTGCGTCTGGTCAACGTGCCGTGGGACCAGGCGCTGGACGTGATCCTGCGTGCCAAGAGCCTGGACAAGCGGCGCAACGGCAACGTCATCTGGATTGCGCCGCAGACGGAGCTCGCAACCTACGAGCAAGCCATTGCCGACGCCAAGCTGAAAGCGCTGGATACCGCTGAACTCATCACCGATTACGTGCCCATCAGCTACGGCAAGGCGGCGGATATCGCCAAGTTGCTGACCACCGGCAGCATGCAGGGCACCGGCGGCGGCGGCGCTGCCGGGGGCACCAACACGGCGCGCGGCTTCCTGTCCACGCGTGGCAGCGTGTCCTTCGATGACCGCACCAACACGTTGCTGCTCAACGACACGCCGGACAAGATCAAGCAGTTGCGCGACTTGATCGCGGTTCTGGACAAGCCGGTGCAGCAGGTCCTGATCGAGTCGCGCATCGTCGTGGCTACGGACGATTTCACCCGCGAACTGGGTGTGAAGTGGGGCATTCAGGCCAACCACGCGACACGCAACGGCAACGTGATCAGCACCAGTCCAAATGCGGGCAACGCTGGCGGGCTGGCGATAAACCGTCACAACGTGGACGCGGATTACGCCTACGACGTGGCCCAGTACAACGCCAATACCGCTGCCAATGGCGGCGTGCCGACTGGCCCGCTGCCGAGGCCCGGCGCGACGACTTTCCAGGTCGGCGACGCTGGCGGCTTCAACGTCAACTTGCCCATAGCCACGCCCGCTGGACAGCTCGGCCTGGCAATCCTGGGTCGCAATTACATGGTTGACCTGGAGTTGTCCGCGGCGCAGACGGAGGGTCGGGGCGAGGTGGTTTCCAGCCCGCGCGTGATCACCGCCAACCAGCAGGAGGCCGTGATCCGCCAAGGTCAGGAGATCGGCTACGTGACATACCAGAACTCCGGTGGCCAGGGCGCCGGTAGCGGCACGGCGACCGTGCAGTTCAAGGATGCCGTGCTGGAGTTGAAGGTCACGCCGACAATCACTGCAGACAACCGCGTGTACTTGATGATCAACGTCAAGAAGGATGCCCTGGCTGGTTATGTGGATGCTCCGGGAAGCGGCAAGATCCCGACCATCGACACGCGTGAGATCAACACCTCGGTGCTCGTGGACAATGGCCAGACCGTGGTGCTGGGCGGCATCTTCGAAGTCAACAAGTCCAACACCGTCACCAAGGTGCCCGGGCTCGGCGACATCCCCGGCATCGGCGCGCTGTTCCGCAAGACTTCGCGCAACGACACCAAGGCGGAACTGCTGATCTTCGTGACGCCGCGCATCCTCAGTGACTCCTTGCAGTAACTGCAATTGATGCGACGAAAAGGGGCGGCTTCGGCCGTCCCTTTTTTTGCGTGCGGCTCGCGCGCCAGGCGCCTGATTAAACTTCCCGCCTCCGGCGTGGTCTGTTGGCTGCCGGCGGAGTGCTTCCGGCTTCTTCCCCGATTCGAGCGTTGTGATGGATAGTGCTGCCGTGCAAACCCCGAACCTTTTGCATGCTGGCTTCGCGCGGCTGCGCGATGACTTGCGCCAGTGCGTGATTGGTCAGCCGCATCTCATCGATTGCCTGCTGATTGCGTTGCTGGCTGACGGTCACCTGCTGGTCGAGGGCGCGCCAGGCCTGGCCAAGACCACGGCAGTGAAGGCGTTGGCCGCGCGCATCGATGCGGACTTCCACCGCGTGCAGTTCACGCCGGACCTGTTGCCGGCCGATCTCACCGGTACCGACGTGTTCCGACCGCAGACCGGCAGCTTCGAATTCGAGCGTGGACCACTGTTCCACAACATCGTGATGGCTGACGAGATCAACCGCGCACCAGCCAAGGTGCAGTCCGCCCTGCTCGAGGCGATGGGTGAGCAGCAGATCACCGTCGGTCGCAGCACATGGCCGCTGCCGCCGCTGTTCATGGTCATGGCCACGCAAAACCCGATCGAGCAGGAGGGCACCTTTGCACTGCCGGAGGCGCAGCTTGACCGCTTTCTGATGCACGTCACCATCGGCTATCCGGACGCGGCCGCCGAGCTGGCCATCCTGCACCTGGCGCGGCAGCAGGCCGGGGCTCGAGCGCACCCGGCAACCGCCACCGTGGCGGTGGTCAGCCAGGCTGACGTTTTCGCCGCGCGTGACGCGGCGATGGCAGTTCACGTGTCGTCGGCGTTGGAGGAGTACCTCGCCCAGTTGGTACTGGCCACGCGCGATCCCGGCCGCTATGGCGCGGAATTGCAGCGGTGGATTGCCTGGGGTGCGAGTCCACGGGCGACCATCGCGCTGGATCGCTGTGCACGTGCTGGCGCCTGGCTGGCCGGACGCGATTTCGCATTGCCGGAGGATGTGCATGCGATCGCGCATGATGTGCTGCGCCATCGCGTACTGCTCAGCTACGAGGCGCAGGCCGAGGGCGTGCGCCCGGACCAGGTCATCGACCGCCTGCTGGACCTCGTGCCGCTGCCTTGAACGCCCGGCCAGACGACGACGCGCGCGGCGACGATCGCGCCACAGTATTCCTGCACGCCCTGCTTGCCCTGCGTGGCCAGGTCGGCCGCATGCGGACGCCGCGGGAGGTTAGCCTTGCCGTGGGCAGCGGCCAGCAATCCAGCCGTCTATACGGCCGCGGCATGGATTACGCCGAATCGCGCGCCTACCAGGCCGGCGACGATGTTCGACGCATGGATTGGCGACTCACCGCGCGCAGCGGCAAGCTGCACACCAAACTGTTCCAGGAGGACCGCGAGGGCAGTGCGCTGATCTTGCTGGATACCCACGCCAGCATGCGTTTCGGCACGCGTGGCCGGTTCAAGTCGGTGCAGGCTGCACGCGCGGCCGCGGCCATCGCCTGGCGCTCGGTGGCGGCGGGCGAGCGCGTGGGATTGGTCGCTTTCGGCGCTGTGGACCATGTGTTGTCGCCACGACCCGGCACGCGAGCGGCGCTGGCGGTGTGTGGGGCGTTGGCGCAGTGGGACGACGTGCCGCCTTCGCCGCACAGCGAGCCGTTGTCCGTCGCGCTCGGGCGCATTCGCCATTTGTTGCGGCGCGCCAGTCGGGTGGTGCTTGTCAGCGACGGCTTCAGTTGCGATGCGGCGGCGAACACCACGCTGCGCGGCGTGGCGGCGCGTGCGTCCGTGTGTGCGCTGCTGGTCGCCGATGCGCTGGAGCTGGAGCTGCCGCCGGCAGGCAGCTATCCGCTGGAACAGGGTGGCCAACGCACGCTTGCGGTGCTGCATTCCGAACGCCAGCGCCGTGATTTCCAGCATGCGCTGGGCACCGGTGCGGAGCGCCTGCGCACGCTGGCGACCGCCTCGGCGTGCCGTCTGCTGCAGCTGGACACCAGCGGCGATGCAGTTGCCGTCAGCGCGCGCGTGTTCGATCCGCGCAAGGTACGCACATGATCGCGCCGCCTGCTCGTGTGCCGGCGCCGGCCGTCGATGGCCCGCAGCTTCGCGACATTCACCTGCCGCCGGATCCGTCGTGGTGGCCGCCAGCACCTGGCTGGTGGCTGCTCGGCGCCGTGGCACTGGCACTGCTGTCGTTCGCTGCGTGGTGGTGGCGGCGCCATCGACGCGTGACGCGCCAGCGCCGGCAGGTGCTCGCTGAGATGTCGCGATTGCGTGAGCGCCATCGCGTCGATGGCGACGACGCGCGACTGTTTGCCGATACGCACCAACTGCTGCGTCGCGTGGCGCGCACGCAGGAGCCGCTGGCCGGGCAACAACGCGGCGCAGCCTGGTACGCGACTCTCGCCCGGGTGCGGGTGGACGCCGCAACACTGCAGCAAGTTCGGCAACTGGATGTGGTGATCTATCGGCCGCTACCGACAGTCGATATCCCGCCCCTTGTCGCTGCTGCGGAGGCATGGTTGCGTGCGGCCACGAGTCGGCGCTGGAAGCCTGCGCAGGTGCCGCATGCCTGATTTTGCCTGGCCCTGGATCGCCGTGCTGCTGCCGTTGCCGTGGCTGTTGCGTCGCTGGCTGCGGCCGGTGGCGCCCGGGCAGGCACTGCATCTGCCGCAGCCTGGACATGCGGCGTCTGCGCCAATGCATGCACGTCGTGCGGCCGGTCCGGCGTGGCTACTGACGCTGGGCTGGCTGTGCCTGCTGCTGGCGGCGGCGCGCCCGCAGTGGATCGGGCCGCCACAAACCCAGCAGCGCAGCGGCCGCGCCATGATGCTGGCGGTGGATCTGTCCGGCAGCATGCGCACGCCGGACATGGAGCTGGGCGGGCAGACGGTTGACCGCTTCACGGCGGTCGAGGCGATTGCCGGTGACTTCATCAGTCGCCGCGGTGGCGACGAACTGGGTCTGATCCTTTTCGGCACTCGGGCATTCCTGGTCACGCCGTTGACCTGGGATTTGTCCGCGGTGCGCGCGCAGTTGCAGAGCGCGGTGGTGGGGCTGGCTGGTAGCGAAACAGCCATTGGTGACGCCATGGCTGTGGCGGTCAAACGTCTGTCGGCGTTGCCGCAGGCGGCGCGGGTGCTGGTGCTGCTCACCGACGGCGTGAATACCGCCGGCACCATTACCCCCGACCAGGCCGCGCATGCCGCTGCCGCCGCCGGCGTGCGCGTCTACACCATTGGCGTTGGCGCCACGCGCATGCGCGTGCCAGGTTTCTTTGGCAGCCGGCTGGTGAACCCTTCGGCCGACCTGGACGCCGACATGCTCACGCGTATCGCCACGCAGACTGGCGGTCGCTTCTTTCGCGCCACCGATACGGATGAGCTGGCCGACGCCTATCGCGCCATCGATGCGCTGGAACCCATGCCGCAGCGAGCGCCGACATTGCGGCCGCGCCGCGAACTGTTTCGCTGGCCGCTGCTGGCGGGTATTGCCGCCTTGCTGCTGGGGATCGGCATGGCGCGCATGTCACCTCGCGCGCGAGGCCGGGCGTGAGCGCTGCGTTGCAGGCGTTCCACTTCCTGCAGCCGTGGTGGCTGATGGCGTTGCTTGGCGTGCCGCTGGCGTGGTGGTTGGCATCGCGCCGTGGCGCGGCAAGCATCGCCTTGTCGCGCCTGGTTGACGCGGCGCTGTTGCCGCACCTGCTGCGTGGCGAACACGTGCACCGCCCGCTTGTGCCGTGGGCAGTCGCCAGCGCCTGGATGCTCGCGGTACTGGCGCTGGCAGGCCCGACCTGGAGTCAGCTGCCGCAGCCGCTTTACGCCGATCGCGCCACGCAGATCGTGGCGCTTTCGCTGTCCTCGCATATGCGTGCGCGCGATGTGGTGCCGAGCCGGCTGGATCGCGCCCGCTTCAAGGTGCGCGACCTGCTGGCCGCCAACGACGATGGCTTGAACGCACTGCTGGCATATGCCGGTGAAGCGTTCGTGGTGGCGCCGTTGACCAGCGATGCGGACAGCCTGCATGAGCTGCTGGCGGCATTGGACCCGGACACCATGCCGGTGGACGGCGACAATGCCGCCGCGGCAATCACGCAGGCCGTGACCCTGGCGCGCGACGCCGGTGCGGCTGACGCGTCGCTGGTGCTGGTGACCGATCAGGCCGATGCGGCCGCAGTGCGTGCCGCACGCGCGGCGCTTGCGGCGGGCGTGCGTGTATCCGTGCTCGGTGTTGGCACGCCACGCGGCGGTCCGGTGCCGCAAGCCGATGGTGGGCTGGCGCATGATCAGGCCGGCAACATCGCATTGGCCCCACGCAATGACGCCTCGCTGCAGGCACTGGCCAGTGCCGGTGGTGGCCGCTACGTGCCGATGAGCAACGACCGCGCCGACATCGACGCGTTGCGCGCACAACTGCGTCGGTCCTCGGCCAAGTCGGTGGCCGGGCGCAGCGGTGACGCCTGGCTTGATCGTGGCCCATGGTTGCTGCTGCCGTTGCTGTTGCTGGTGGCGATGGGCTTTCGCCGCAGCTGGTTGTTCATGCTGGCGCTGGTGGTATTGCCAAGCCTGCCCAGCCCTGCACAAGCCGGCACCTGGACGGACCTGTGGCATCGGCCCGACCAGCAAGCGGCCGCGGCGTTGCGTCGTGGCGATGCCAGGCACGCACAGGCTGTGGCGCGTGATCCGGCGTGGCGTGGGGCGGCCGCCTATCGCGCTGGTGATTACACAGCCGCGGCACAGGCATTGCAGCGCGCGCCCGGCGCTACCGCCGCCTACAACCGCGGCAATGCGTTGGCGCGCGGCGGGCAATTCGACGCGGCGCTCGCCGCCTACGATCAGGCATTGCAGCTGGACCCGAACCTCACCGACGCCAAGGCCAACCGCGAAGCCGTGCAGCAGTGGCTGCGCCGCAAGCAGCAGGACGTGGAAAAAAAGCGGCAACAACAAGCCGGGCAGGGCGATCAGCAGAAGCAGCCAGACTCGACAGGCACGTCGCCGGGACAGTCGCAATCGTCGCCGTCGAATGCCGATGCCGACTCGTCCGCTGGCGAAAACGACGGCCCAGGCAAGCCGTCATCGTCCGCCTCCACGCCATCGCATGCCGATGCCGGCCAGAACGCAAAGCCGGCTGCCGGCGCCAGTCCACCGCCTGCGCCCTCCACCAGCGCCGCGGACGCGCAGCCGGATCAAAACACGCCACCGACACCTCAGCAGCAAGCCGCCCAGCGCGCACAAGCAGACCAGGCACAGCAGGGCTTGCGCACGCAGATGGACAAGGCCATGCAAGCCAGGCCGGGCAAACCCGACGAGCCGGTGCACGACTTGGGTGCAGCCGTTGCGGGCGATCCGCAGGCGAAGCTTCCCGAGGACGTGCA
The DNA here is from genome assembly GCA_039936515.1 of Rhodanobacter sp. GTDB lineage: Bacteria > Pseudomonadota > Gammaproteobacteria > Xanthomonadales > Rhodanobacteraceae > Rhodanobacter. Next base: position 15,762 of record JBDTIE010000221.1, read on the forward strand.
ACGCGCCTTGCGCAACGTGCCGGATGATCCGGGTGCGCTGTTGCGGCGAAAGTTCGAGCTGGAATACCAGCAGCGGCACGGCCGCCTACCCGATGTGGAGGACCAGCAATGACGTCATGGCCACGCGTTGCATGCTGGCTGCTGCTGGCGTTGCTGCCTTGCCTGGCGCAAGCCGTGCAGGTGCAGGCCACGCTTGATCGCGACAGCGTGGCGCTGGGACAGACGGTGACCTTGACCGTGCGCGTGCTTGACGCGCCCGGCGCGGTAGACGCGCCCGATTTCAGTGCGCTGCAGGCGGACTTCGAAATCCTCGGCAGCTCGCAAAACCGCAGCCTGGGCATCGTCAATGGCGTGCGTCAGTCGGAGCTGGCCTTTGGCGTCGCGCTGCGTCCACGCCGCGTGGGCACGCTGCACATACCGCCGCTCAGCGTGGCCGGAATGCAAACCGCGCCGCTGCCACTGCAGGTGACAGCCGCCGCAGCCGATGCGACCGATGCCGACCCGAACGCCGACATCTTCCTCGAGGTCACGGCCGAGCCCACGCAGGTTTACGTCGGCCAGCAGGTCAGCGTCCTCGTACGCCTGTTTTATGCCGTCAACCTGGGTGGTTCGCTGGATTCACCAAACGTGGATGGCGCGCAGACCTTGAAGGTTGGCGACGACCTCAAGTACATCACCCAGCGCGGCGGACGCTCGCTGCAGGTGCTGGAACGCCGCTTCGCAGTGACGCCGCAGCGCGCGGGGCGCTTGCGCATCCCGGCGCTGTCGTTCCAGGGCGAGGTGTCCGATCCGTATGACCCGGGCAGCTTCTTCGGCCCCAGCACGCCGGTGGGCGCGCGCTCGGCCAGCGTGGATATCGACGTGCGGCCGCCGCCGGCCGCGGCCGGCGCCGATGCGTGGTTGCCCGCGCGCGCGCTGGCGTTGACTTTGGACGGGTTGGACCCCAGCGCGCCAATACGCGTGGGCCAGCCACTCAACCTGACGCTCACCGTGCGCGCCACGGGATTGTCTGCCGACGCCCTGCCGTTGCCGACATTGCCCGCGCTCGACGGCGCCACGGTCTATCCGGACAAAAGCGCGGACACCACCGGCAACAGCGGACCGTGGCTGCTCGGCACGCGCCGGCGGACCTTTGCCGTGGTGCCCGAACGCGCCGGCAAGCTGGTCATCCCGGCCATGCGCGTGCGCTGGTGGAACGTACTCGGCGACCGCGCCGAGGTCGCACAGATCGCGGCGCGCGAATTCACCGTGCTGCCGGCGGCAGGCACTGCCAATGGCAACGCCGCGCCGACTGCCCCTGCGGCGAGTGACACAGCCACGCCGCCGCCCGCGGTGTCGACCAAGCCAGCACGCTCATGGCCATGGCGCTGGATCGCGCTGGGCAGCGCGTTGCTGTGGCTGGGAAGCATGGTGCTGGGGTGGTTCTTGTGGCGCAGGCGCCGCGCACTGGTGCCGACTCTTGGCGTAGTGAATGACGATTCGGCGCAAAGGTGGCGGCGGGCGTTCCGTGCCGTCGCGCGCGGCGGGGATCTTGCCGCGCAGGAGCACGCGCTGCTGGCGTGGGCGCGTGCCGAGCGACCGAACGTGCGCCACCTGGGTGATCTCGCCGCGGCGCTGGTCGATCCGGGGCAGCAAGCGGCCATCGCCAGCTTGCAGCGTCAACGTTATGCGCAGGCGGCTGACAGCGGCGACGGCGCGGCGCTGGCGCAGGCGTTCCGCCGCGGATTTGCCTGGCGAGCGGACCACAACGCGACTGCGCCAGGCGTGCCGCCGCTGTATCCGTTCAAGCTGCGTTGAGCGCGCGCTCCAGCGTGGCGTACATGGTGGCGCTGAAGCAACACAGCGTCACGGCCACGCTGTCTTCGCATGCCAACACCTCGCGCAGGGTCGATACTGCGACAGTGGCCGCGTCCTGCGGCGGGTAGCCATACACGCCGCAACTGATGGCCGGAAACGCCACGCTGCGCAAGCCATGCTGGCGGGCCAGCGCCATGGCGTTGCGGTAGCAGGAGGCCAGCAAAGCCGGCTCGCCGTGACGACCATCGCGCCACACCGGACCCACGGTGTGGATCACCCACCGCGCCGGCAGCTTGAAACCGGGAGTGATGCGCGCCTCGCCGGTGGGACAGCGCACGCCGGACGCCACCGGAGCGATTGCCCGGCACGTGGCCAGCAACGCCGGCCCCGCCGCGCGATGGATGGCTCCGTCCACCCCGCCGCCGCCCAACAACGAGGTGTTGGCGGCATTGACGATGGCGTCCACGTGCAATTGCGTGATGTCGGCGGTGATGATCGAGATGGGCATGGCCATTTCCGGCGATAGACGGCGCTGCAACCGGCGTGGGAATCCAGCCATGGCGCCTGCGGGGCGCGATCGGCATCGGCGTCCGACGCGCATGTCGTGCAGCAGCGTAGTGCCTGGGCGCAGGCGGTGACGGTTCAGGCGCGGCAGGCAACGATGAGTTTCTTTCAGGCTGCGGAGACGCACGAGATGAAAAACCTGCTTGCCAGCGTGTTTGGCGTTGCGGTGTTTGCCGTGGCGGCCAGTGCCTGCGCCGCCGTTCCCCGGGTCATGGACGCTGCAGGCTTGACCGCTTACGCCAACGCGCCATGGGACAAGGCGACGCTGGCGCACAGCACGGTCGAATTGGGCAGTTTCCGAGGCGTACCGGTCGTGGCGGAGTTTCCATGCGCCGATGTGTGCCCGCAATACACCGTGCGCATCATCCATTACCGCCTGCCGCCGGGTGCCAGTTGCGCGAGCATCGGCGGGGTGGACAAGGAGGTCCTGGTGCCGGTGGCCATCACCGTCATGGCCAAGACCTTTTGCGTTCCCGAGCCGCTGGTGGCTTCAGGTCAATATTTCGCCAGGTGACTGGATGTGGCGGCAGCGAATTCGTCCGTCGTTGCCTTCAATCCCCGGCATCGTCACCAGCGAAGGCGCCCGGCGCCGAGCCGAAATTTCCGTCGGCCTGTGCGGCCATGTAGGCAAACGCGGCGTACACGGCGACGTTTTGCGCCAGCTCCTCCGGCACGATCTTGTCCAGCGTGTCGTTGGCAGTGTGGTGCCAGTCGAAATAATGGGTGCCATCCTGGGTCAGGCTCAGCGCGGCCATGCCCTTGGCGTGCATCTGCGACAGGTCCGAACCGCCGCCGC
>JBDTIE010000222.1:0-5258 GCA_039936515.1 Rhodanobacter sp.
CGCCAGCGCAATGCCGCCCAGCACACAGGCGAAAAGCACGAACCCGCGCTCGAAACGATGGTCGGCGAGGAAGCCCAGGCCCACGAACGGCAGCAACGCCAGCACGAACGGCAACGCCGCGCAGTGCACCGCGCACAGAAACGACGCCGTCGCGCCCACGCGATCGGCAGCGTGCCAGAGGCTGGTGTTTGCGGGCTGTGGGTCCATTGGCGACGGCCATCGGCGGTGCGCGGGTGCAGTGGCAGACAATGTTACGTTATAACATCCCGATATGCCAGACCGGCACGGAGCAATACCAGCGTCGCGGCGTCGGCGAGGCGCGCCCAGGCTAGCCCTTCACGCAATGCTTGCAGGTGCCGTGCACTTCCAGGGTCTGCGCCTGCGGGCGAAAGCCGAGTGCCTTGGCCTGCGCCTCGATCAGCTCGGCGACGCGGTCGTCACACACTTCCTGCGCGCTGGAGCAGGTGTCACAAATGAGAAAGGGCACCTGGTGCGCTTCGGCGGGGTGGTGGCAGGACACGAACGCGTTGATCGACTCCAGCTTGTGGATGAAGCCGTTGCCCAGCAGGAAGTCGAGTGCGCGGTACACCGTGGGCGGCGCTGCATTGCCATGCTTTTCGCGCAGCAGGTCGAGGAGGTCGTAGGCCTTCATCGGCTTGCCGGCCTCGGCGACGAGTTGCAGCACCTCCATGCGCAGCGGCGTCAGGCGCAGGCCGCGTTGCTTGCTCACCGCCGCCACGGCGCGGACAAACGCGCGCGCATCATGCGGATGCGGATGATGGGCGGGCGGATGGACGGCGAGATCGTGGTTCACGGCAGATACCTCGGCTTGATCATACAACGCGCGAATTACGCACTCCGGCCGGGACGGCGGGGCAAGGGCGGCGGCAATCCCGACCGTTGGCGCGTGCGCCACAAGGTGACGACCCAACCGATCGGTCCCAGCACCAGCGCCCACATCGCGCCATCCTGCCAGCGTCCGCGCCAGCGACCGAGCAGCGCGCCCACCACGACAAACGCCACGTTCCACCACAGCAGCGTGCCCCACGGCACCAGCCCCATCAGGTTGGAGAAAATCAGCCAGAAGGCGCCGGGCGCGTCCGGATCAACGCCCTTCAGCGCGCGGGCGAGGAGCTCATCCATGCTGACTGGCGCCGCGCACGGGAGCCACGGCCGGCTATTGACCGGCGATGACGAGCGCCGCGTCGATGCGCTTGAGCGCCTCGGCGCGACCAGCGAGGTACACCGTGTCCTCGATCGAAGGCGACACCTGCGTGCCGGTGATCGCCACGCGCAGTGGCTGCGCGACCTTGCCCAAACCCAGCTCCATCTGCGCGGCAATCTCTTGCACCATCTGCTGGACCATGGCTGGCGACCAGTCGGCCGCGGCCGCCAATGACGCCCTTGCCGCCTGCAGTACGCTCAGCGCATTGGCGTTGCGCAGGTGCTTGGCCACGGCCTTGTCGTCCCATTCGACGATGGGGGCATACCAGATGCGCGCGCGCTCGGCCATTTCCTTCAACGTATGCACGCGGTCGCGCAACGCCAGCAGCACATCCAGCGGCTGCGGTCCGTGCGCGACATCGATGCCCGCGCGCGTCAAATGCCATTCGAACTCGGCAACCAGCGTGGTCGGGTCATCGGTCTTGAGATAGTGCTGGTTGATCCACGCCAGCTTTTCCATGTCGAAGCGCGAGGGCGCCTTGTTGACGTCGGCAATGTCGAACAGCGCGACCATTTCATCGATGGAGAAGATTTCCTGATCGCCATGCGACCAGCCCAGCCTCACCAGGTAATTGAGCAGCGCGTGCGGCAGGAAACCCAGTTCGCGATAGTCCATGACGCCGACCGCACTGGTGCGCTTGGACAGCTTCTTGCCTTCCTTGTCCAGGATCATCGGCAAGTGCGCGAACTGCGGCACCGGCGCCCCGAGCGCGTGGTAGATGTTGATCTGCCGCGGCGTGTTGTTGACGTGGTCATCGCCGCGAATCACCTCGGTGATACCCATGTCCATATCGTCGACCACCACCGCGAAGTTGTAGGTCGGCCAGCCATCGGAGCGGAAGATCACCAGGTCATCCAGTTCGGCGTTGGCCCACTCCACCCGGCCCTTCACCTTGTCGTCAAACACCACCGATCCTTCGCGTGGGTTCTTGAAACGGATCACGCGGTTGGGATCCTCGCGCAGCGGCTCGTTGCGCTCGCGGTAGTAGCCGTTGTAGCGTGGCTTGTCGCCCGCCGCCTGCGCCGCGGCGCGCATGGCGTCGATTTCCTCGCGGCTTTCGTAGGCGTAATACGCCTTGCCCTGCGCGACCAGCTCGTTGGCCACCTGCTGGTAGCGGCCCAGGCGCGCGGTCTGATAGATCGGGCCCTCGTCGTGCGCCAAGCCCAGCCAGGCCATGGCATCAAGGATCGCCTGCACCGCCACATCGGTCGAGCGCTCGCGATCGGTGTCCTCGATACGCAGCACAAACTTGCCGCCGCGGCGTCGCGATTCAAGCCAGCAGTACAGCGCCGTGCGTGCACCACCAATATGCAGCAACCCGGTGGGACTGGGGGCAAAGCGGGTACGAACGGTCATGGCATAGCTACAGGCGGGAGCAGCCAGTGATTTTAGCCGATCGCGACCATGCCGCCCGCTGTGGTGGACGCAACCGGCTGCGCAGACGCTTGCCGCGAGCTGGGCAAGATTTCAGCAGTGCGTCACAAGTGCTTGTCGGCAAAGGCCGGTAACCGAGTTGTGCACAGCCTTGCGCCATACCTGTGCACACCAAATGTGGATAACAACGGGGATCGACAGTGCCCCATCGCGCCCTCATCAGGCGGCGCGCGGCTCGCGCTTGAGGATGCCCAGCAGGTCGGCGAGCTTGTCGCGCATCTGCCGGCGATCGACGATGAGATCAATAGCACCGTGCTCAAGCAGGAATTCCGAACGCTGGAAACCCTCGGGCAAGGTTTCGCGCACGGTCTGCTCGATCACGCGCGGACCGGCAAAGCCGATAAGCGCCTTGGGCTCGCCAATGTTGATGTCGCCCAACAACGCCAGGCTGGCAGACACGCCACCGGTGGTCGGGTTGGTGAGCACGCTGATGTACGGCACGCCGGCTGCGCGCAGTCGCGCCAACGCCGCCGAAGTCTTGGCCATTTGCAGCAAAGAGAATAATGCCTCCTGCATGCGCGCGCCGCCGGTAGCGGAGAAACACACCAGCGCGGTGTGCTCGGCCAACGCCCGTTCCGCCGCCCGCGTGAACTTCTCGCCCACCACCGAGCCCATCGAGCCGCCCATATAGGCAAACTCGAAGGCCACGGCGACCAGCGCGCGCCCCTTCAGGTGCCCGCTCATCGCCAGCAACGCGTCGCGGTCACCTGTCTTTTTTTGCGCCGCGACGATGCGGTCACGGTATTTTTTCGAGTCACGGAATTTCAGCGGGTCGGTCGGTTCCATGCTCGCCCACAGTTCCTGCGCGCTGCCTTCGTCCAGCAGCGATGCCAGGCGCATGTGCGCGTTGATGTAGTGATGGTGGTCGCACTTGGGGCACACCATCAGGTTGCGCTCCAGCTCGGGTCGGTACAGCACCGCGCCGCAACCGCCGCACTTGTCCCACACGCCTTCGGGCACGGAGCCCTTGCCGGCAGCGGTGTGCGTGGCGCGGGTGTGCGGGCTCATGATTTTCTGCAACCAGTTCATCGCATCATCCCGAAGTTCATGGGTGCCACATCAAACGATCACCGCGATCAGGCCGCGTCCAGCGCGGCACGGATCGGCAGCAGGAAGGCGCGCACGCGCTCCCGGATTTCTTCCGCATTGGCGGCGCCTGCCAGACACGCGACCAGCGCGCTGCCAATCACCACCGCGTCGGCAAAACCGGCAATCGACCGCGCACTTTGCGCATCGCGGATACCAAAGCCGACCGCGACCGGCACCGTCGTGTGCCTGCGCAGCGCGGACACATGCGCAGCGACATCTGCGGTTTGCAAATGCGCCGCGCCAGTGATGCCGGCGAAGGACACATAATACAAGAAGCCCTGCGCGGCCTTGCCCAGCTGTGCCAGCCGGTCCGGCGCGGTGGTGGGGGCGGCCAGCAGGATCTGCTGTACCCCGGCCTCGCGCAGCAGCTGCGTGACGGCGAATTCCTCCAATGGGCAGTCCACCAGCAGTACGCCGTCCACGCCGGCAGCGGCGGCCTCGCGCGCAAACCGCGCGTGGCCGTGGATTTCCACCGGGTTGAGGTAACCCATCAACACCACCGGCGTGTCCGTATCGTCCTGGCGAAACGCGCTGACCCATCCCAGCACCTGATCCACGCCTACGCCGCGGGCGATGGCGCGCTCACTGGCGTGCTGGATCACCGGGCCATCGGCCATCGGATCGGAAAACGGCACGCCAAGCTCGATCAGGTCGGCCCCGGCCTCCACCAACGCATGCATCAGCGCCACCATGTGCTCCGGCGCCGGGTCGCCGGCGGTGACAAACGGGATGAGCCCGGTACGGCCATCGACCTTGAGCGCGATGAATCGTCGATCGATGCGGCTCATACCTGCACACCTTCGCGTGCGGCGATGGTGTGCACGTCCTTGTCGCCGCGGCCGGAAAGATTGCACAGCACCAGGCCATCACGCGGCAATTCGCGCGCCAGCTTGATCGCCTGGGCCACCGCGTGGCTGGATTCGAGCGTGGCGAGAATCCCCTCCTGACGGCACAACAGGTGGAATGCCTCCAGCGCCTCGTCGTCGGTGATGCCCACGTACTGTGCGCGTCCGACATCCTTGAGGAAGGCGTGCTCCGGGCCAACGCCGGGATAATCCAGGCCCGCGGAGATTGAATGGGTTTCGGTGATCTGGCCGTTGTCATCGCACAGCACGTACGTGCGGTTGCCATGCAGCACGCCGGGCCGGCCGGCAGCCAGCGAGGCGGCGTGGCGACCGCTGGCGATGCCCTCGCCCGCCGCCTCGGCGCCGACTATGCGCACGTCCGCGTCGTTGAGAAAGGCATGGAACAGGCCGATGGCGTTGGAGCCGCCACCGACGCAGGCGGTGAGCACGTCCGGCAGGCGCCCGTATTGGGCAAGCATCTGCGCGCGCGCCTCGCGACCGACCACGGCGTTGAAATCGCGCACCATCAGCGGGTACGGATGCGGGCCGGCCACGGTACCGATCATGTAGAAGGTGTCGGCCACGTTGGTGACCCAGTCGCGCATAGCCTCGTTCAGCGCATCCTTGAGCGTCTTCGAACCGGAGGTCACCGGCACCACCTCGGC
>JBDTIE010000223.1:0-7383 GCA_039936515.1 Rhodanobacter sp.
GGTAGAACCGCGTCAGGTCCACGCCGTTGCTGGCGTGGTGACCGCCACGCGTGTCGCTATCGCGATGGCTGGCGTCGAGTAAGATGCGACCGCCAACGACGGTATCGCCGACCGGCGTTTCGGCAGCCGGCAGGGCAAAGGACGCCAATACCGACATCGCGGCGGCGAGCGCGAGCCAACACCACCCAGTCCCCCGTGTACCGATCATCGTTTTGCCGGGCCCGAACCGAGCAGGTGCCCGTTGACGACAACTCCGTACAGCGACATCGGGGTGTCGTGATACTTCTTGCGCGTCTGCGCCACGTCGCCGGCATGGCGCGGATCCTGCGGCCGCTCATGGGCATTCATGTAGTACGCCACATCCCACGCCTGCTGAGCGTCCAGAATGCCGCCACGGCCCAGCGGCATGTTGGCCTTGATGAACGCCGCGGCGTTGTCCAGCTGGTGCATTCCCGCGCCCCAGTTGAACGATTGCGGACCCCACAGCGGCGGGAACACCGTGCGCCCGGCCACGCGCTGGCCTTGTCCGTCGGCACCGTGGCACAGCGCGCAATTGGCCGCGAACACCTGTTCGCCGCGCGCGTAGTCCGGTGGCTGCGGCGGCTTGAAACCCTGCTTTGGGTAGCCGGCGCCGTCCAGTTTCACCCCCACCGGCGCGCCGCTCGACAGCCAGTACATGTACGTCTGCAGTGCCACCATCTCGTTGCTGTCCAGCGGCGGCGCCTTGCCGTTCATGCTGAACTGGAAGCAGCCCTGGATCCGCTCGCCCAGCGTGTTGACGTGCTTGTTCTTGCTGCGATACGCCGGGTACATGCCATACGCGCCCCACAGCGGCGCGGAGTCGCGCAAGCGGCCGGCATCGAGGTGGCAATTGACGCAGTTGAGCTGGTTGCCGACATATGCCTTGGCGTGTTCCTGCGTGTGCACGAAGATGTCGCGACCCTGGCGCACCACCTCGCCAAACGGACCATCGGGAATCGCCGACTCCGGCGGCGGCGTGAAATGGGTTGGCGCCGCACCCGCCTTCGACATCTGCGCCGACTTGGCGACAGCCGACGCGGAGCGTGCCGACTGCACGGTGGCCGCCGCGCTTGCTGCGGCCGGCGGCGCGCTGGCGTCGGAAGATGGCTGCGCCGGACCACCGCCCGAGCATGCGGCGATGGCCAGCACTCCCACGCCGAACGCGATCCTCAATGCCCCTCGGCTGCAGCGTTTCATGGCTGGTCTCCCTTGCTCACGGCCGGTTGCGCGGCAAACCAGTCCGCGACCGCGCTGATGTCCTTTGCGCTCAACGCCGTGCTCAGGTGGCGCATCAATTCCAGCGGATCGTTCTTGCGCGTGCCGTCCTGCCAGGCCTTGAGCTGGCCCTTGATATACGCCGCCGGTTGCCCGGCCAGCGGCGGGAAGTTTTCGCCCACGCCGACGCCACCGGGTCCGTGACACTGCTCGCAGGCCGGCACGTGGTCGCTCCAGCGCCCGCGGGTGGCCAGCAGCGCGCCGACGCCATCCGGCGCGGAGCCGGCGCTGGCCGCCGCCGCTGGCTGCGCTGGGATCGGCAGCTTGCTGTAGTAGTCGGCGACGGCCTGGCGTTCGGCGTTGTCCAGCGCGGTCGCAATCGGCTGCATGACCGCATTGACGCGCGAGCCGCTGGCAAAGTCGTTGATCTGCTTGTGCAGATAGGCGGCGTTGAGCCCGGCCAAGCGTGGAAACCCGGCGCTGGGCATGCCACCACCATCAGCGCCGTGGCAAGCCGAACACGCTGCCGCGCCACGACCGTTGCCCTGGGTGGCAATGCTGGCAGCATCGGCCGCATGCGCATTGGCTGCGGCAAACAGCGACAGCAAGGCAGCAACACAAAACGCATCGACGAATACGGGCAACGGCTGCATGGCTGGACTCCTGGCTATCGAGTTGCTTCCGCCACGCACATCTGGCGGCACTACGCGGCTGATGATTATTGCTGCCGATTGCACGCAGCGTGAAGCTGCCATCGCATCCTCGTCACGCGCGTTGCACGCATCGCGCACAAACCTGCCGCGTCTATATTTGCCTTGACAAATATACCCCGGGCAATAGAATGCCCGCCCATGATTTCACCGTGTGATGCCATTCCCCCATCGAAAGAAAGCCTGGGCATCCTGCTGGGGCTGGTGCGCGCGGAAGTGGTGCGCGCGCTGGAGGACGAACTGGCGGACAAGGGCATCGAGCTGAGCTTTACCCAGTTCCTGATCCTCAAGCGTCTGGCACGCCTGGGCCCCATGGCCGCCGGAGAGCTGGCCCGCTCGGTGGAGCTGGACGGCGGCGCCATGACGCGCCAACTCGACCGGCTGGAGCGCAAAGGCTACCTGCGTCGTTGCCCGCACGCGCAGGACCGGCGTGCGCTGCGCATCGAACTGACCGTCGCCGGCGACGCCCTCGGCCAGCAGTTGACCGACTGCAACCAGCGCGTGCTCAAAGCCGCGCAGCGTTCGCTGGATGCCACCGAACGCACGCAATTGCACGACTACCTGGAACGCGTGCTGCACGCGCTTCGCGACCGACGCTGAACCTCCCCGGACACCTGCCATGCGTCTGCAATCCCTTGCGGCAGCAACCGCACTGACCCTGTTTTTGACCGCCTGCGCAAGCAGCGCGGGCCTGCACCCGGACGCCACGCTGATCAATCCGGGCAATCTGCATGCCCAGCGCACGCTGGCCGCGGCGAAGGTTTCGGCCGCCGCCTGGCCCAGCGCCGACTGGTGGAGTGCACTGGCCGATCCGCAGCTGGACCATTTGATCGCCGAAGCTTTGCACGACAATCCCGGTCTGGCCGTCGCCGACGCGCGAGCGCGCGCGGCACAGGCCGTTGCCGGGCAGGGCGACGCAGCGCGTGCGCCCAGCGTGAATGGCAGCGCCAGCGTGTCCGGTGCCCGCATCCCCACCACCGTGCTGCCCGATGCCGGACATTTCTCGATCGTCGAGTACGGCTACGTCAGCTTCAAGTGGGGCGTCGACCTGTGGGGCGGCAAGCGTGCTGCATGGCAGGCGGCGCTGGGCGCCGCGCGCGCGGCCGAGGTCGATGCCCGTGCCGCGCGCGTGGCCTTGTCCGGCAACGTGGCGCGTGCCTACGCGCAGCTGGGCTACGCCTTTACCCGGCAGGACCTGGGCCAGGCCGAGTTGCAGCGCGCCAGCGCCGCACGCGAACTCACCCGGCAACGGGTGGCCGCCGGCATCGACAACCAGATCCAGCTCAGGCAGGGCGATACCGAAGTAGCAAACGCCGAGCAGAATCTGGCGTTGGCCAAACGCGCGGTGGAGGCAGCACGCTCGTCGCTGTCGGTGCTGCTGGGCAAAGGCCCGGATCGCGGCCTGCAGATCAGGCGGCCGCGCGCGCTGCAGCCGGCGGCGGTCGCCGTGCCCGACACACTGCCGCTGGACCTGCTTGGCCACCGCGCTGACCTGGTCGCCGCGCGCTGGCAGGTTGAGGCCTCCGCGCAGAACATCACGGCGGCGAAGACGGCGTTCCTGCCCAATATCAGCTTGGGTGCGATGGCCGGGGTGATCGGCATGGGCGGTGGCAATCCGCTGAGCCTGCCAGCCCGCTTCTACCAGCTTGGGCCGTCGCTCAGCCTGCCGATCTTCGACGGCGGACGGCTGCGCGCCACCCTTGCCGCTCGCGACGCGCAGTACGACCTGGCCGTGGCGCAATACAACCAAACGCTGGTCGATGCACTCAACCAGGTCGCCGACGAGCTGTCCGCGCTGCGCTCGCTGGAGGTGCAGGTCGCCGCCCAGCACCGCGCGCAAGCGGCGGCAAGCGCGGCCTGGCAACTGGCCGAGCAACGCTATCGCGGCGGCATCGGCAGCTATCTGGAGTCGCTCAGCGTGCGCGAGCAGCTGCTGGCTGCCGAACGCGGCACGGCCGCGCTGCAGGCGCAGCAGGTCGACGTTTCGCTGCAACTGATTCAGGCCCTCGGCGGCGGCTACCAGCCACGGGCAGACAACAAAGCCGACGGCAACCTGCCCGACGCCAGCGCGCGTGTCCGACTACCGGCGCCATCCACCACACCATCGTCCACCCCTTCAAGTCCCTGAGGTCGCGTCATGTCCCGCCAACCCATTGCCGATCCCACCGTGGCCGACCCGGGCGCAGCCGCGCCGACGCCAGAGAAGAAAACGCGACGCGGCCTGCTGCTGCGCCTGCTCGGCGTCCTCGTCGTGCTCGGCATCATTGGCTGGGCGTTGTGGTACTTCCTGGATGGCCGCTGGTACGAAGGCACCGACGACGCCTACGTCAACGGCAACGTGGTGCAGATCACCCCGCAGATTGCCGGCACCGTGGTCAGCATCGGCGCCGATGACGGCGACCACGTGCACGCCGGCGACGTGCTGGTGCAGCTGGACCCCAGCGATGCCGATGTGGCGCTGGCTGAATCCAAGGCCAACCTCGCCAACACCGTGCGCAAGGTGCGCGGGCTGTATTCCAGCGTCAACGGCGCACAGGCCGACGTGGCCGCACGCAAGACCGCCGTGGACAAGGCGCGCGCCGACTACCACCGGCGCGTGGCGCTGGCCAAATCCGGCGCGATATCGGCCGAGGAGTTGGCGCACGCCAGCGATGCGCTGACGACTGCGCAAAGCGCGCTGACCGCGGCGCAGCAGCAATACCAGACCAGCAAAGTGCTGGTCGATGACACCGTGGTCGCGTCACATCCGGATGTGCAAGCCGCAGCGGCCAAGCTGCGTGCGGCCTTTCTCAACGACGCGCGCGCCGCGTTGCTGGCGCCGGTGGACGGCTATGTGGCCAAACGTTCGGTGCAGGTCGGCCAGCGCGTGATGCCCGGGGCGGCGCTGATGGCGGTGGTGCCGCTGCGTGGCGTATGGGTGGACGCGAACTTCAAGGAGACCCAGTTGACCAGGATGCGTATCGGCCAGCCGGTGGACATCGAGTCCGACGTCTACGGCAGCGCGGTGAAATACAAGGGCACGGTGCAGAGTCTGGGCGTAGGCACTGGCAGCGCGTTCTCGCTGCTGCCGGCACAAAACGCCACTGGCAACTGGATCAAGATCGTGCAGCGCATCCCGGTGCGCGTGGTGTTCGATGATCCGCAGCAATTACAAAAGCATCCGCTGCGGCTGGGCATGTCAGTCACCGTTGACGTGGGCCTGCATGACCAGCGCGGCGCCGCGCTGGCGCAGCAGTCGCCAACGCAGCCGGCCTTCAGCACCGACATCTATCGCCAGCAACTGACGAAGGCCGACGCGGCGATCAAGCAGATCGTCCACGCCAACATGGCCGGCGGCAAATAAGTTGCGCTGAGCTGCCGCCGATGACTACCGCTTTCCGCCCACCCAGCCTTGCCTTGAGCACGTTTGGCCTGTCGCTGGCCACGTTCATGCAGGTGCTGGATACCACCATCGCCAACGTCTCGCTGCCGACCATCGCCGGCAACCTGGGCGTGAGCAACGACCAGAGCACGTGGGTGATCACCTCGTTCGCGGTGAGCATGGCCATTGCCCTGCCGTTGACCGGCTTCCTCACCCGCCGCTTCGGCGAGGTGAAGCTGTTTGTCTCGTGCACGCTGCTGTTTGCGCTGACCTCGTTCATGTGCGGCATCTCGCAAAGCATGGGCATGCTGATCGTGTTCCGCGCGCTGCAGGGCGCGGTGGCCGGTCCGATGTACCCGATCACGCAGAGCCTGCTGATCGGCATTTATCCGCCGGCCAAGCGCGGCATGGCGCTGGCGCTGCTGGCGATGGTGACGGTGGTGGCGCCCATTGCCGGGCCGATCCTGGGCGGCTGGATCACCGACAACTATTCGTGGCCGTGGATCTTCTTCATCAACGTGCCGATCGGCATCTTCGCCTCGATGGTGGTGGCCAACCAGATGCGCGGCCGGGTGGAAACCACGCAGCGGCCGAAGATCGACTATGTCGGCCTGATCACCTTGATCATCGGCGTCGGCGCGCTGCAGATCGTGCTGGACAAGGGCAATGACGAGGACTGGTTCAACTCCACCTTCATCATCGTCACGAGCATCATCTCGGCGATCAGCCTGGTGGTGTTCCTGATCTGGGAACTGACCGACAAGGACCCGATCGTCGACCTGAAACTGTTCCGCCACCGCAACTTCAGCGCGGGCACGCTGGCGATGGTGCTGGGCTACGCCGCGTTTTTCTCCATCGCGCTGCTGATCCCGCTGTGGCTGCAGCAAAATCTTGGCTACACGGCGACGTGGGCCGGCTATGCGACCGCGCCGCTGGGCGTGATCCCGGTACTGCTGGTGTTTTTCGTCGGCAAATACGCCAACCGCATGGACCTGCGCCTGCTGGCGGCCGTGTCGTTCCTGGTGATGGGCGTGACCTGTTTCATGCGCGCCAATTTCTACCTGGACGTGGACTTCTACAGCGTGGCGATGGTGCAGCTGTGGCAAGGCCTGGGCGTGGCGTTGTTCTTCATGCCGGTGCTGCAGATCCTGCTGTCGGACCTGGAGCAGAACGAGATTGCCGCAGGCTCGGGTTTGTCCACCTTCCTGCGCACGCTGGGTGGCAGTTTCTCCGCCTCCATCACCACCTTGCTGTGGACGCGACGCGCGGTGACCCACCACGAACAACTGGCTGAACACATCAACATCTACAACCCGACCTCGCAGGCGGCCATCGACCAGCTCGGGCATGGCGATCCACAGCTGGGCGCCAGCGTGATCAACCACATGATTACCCAGCAGGCGTTCCAGATTTCATTCAACGAGGTGTTTCACGCCCTCGGCTGGGTGTTCATGGGCCTGATGCTGGTGATCTGGTTGGCCAAGCCGCCGTTCAGTGCCAAGGGGGCACGTCCGACCGGCGGGCACTGACGCGGTCTACAGGTCAAAGCCCACGCCCACCAGCGCCATGGTTTCCCCGCGGTTGGGGCCTTCGATTCCGGCGTTGGAGACGTGACGAATCTGCACGCTGAGGTGCCGGCCCTGCCAGCCCAGCGTGCTGACAAACTCGAAGCCGCCGCTCAACGCCAGCGTGCGGCCACTTTGCAATGCCGGCTGCACGCTGAGGAACACGCCGTGGCCGTCGGCGTGCTCGCCGTACTGGATGCGTGCGCCGGCAGCAACGAGCCACACATCGTCACGAGTGGAGTACCCGCTGCCGTCATAGCGGACGAGGTTACGACCGTTGATCCAGCCGGCGGACACATCCGGCGCCCAGCTGAAGTGGCTGTCACCAATGCGTCGGGACGCGAACACCGCCACGGCGAACGCGGCATTGGTCGGGTAGGCGTCCATGCATGTAGCTGCGACCGACCTCGATCTGCACGTGCGCGGCCATGGCAGGCAGGACAGGCAGGGCCGACAGCAGTGCGCAAGCAACGGGAAAACACCTGTTGGATGAATGCATGAGCTCGACCGC
>JBDTIE010000224.1:0-2060 GCA_039936515.1 Rhodanobacter sp.
TCGGACTTCAGCTGCAGCAGGTGCAGGATGTGCTGGCCACCAAACAGGAACGCCAGCAGAACCCCCAGCGCGATCAGCAGTTCACGCACCATCACCCAGCGCCGGCGCTTGGGCGGCACGTGCTTGAGCAGGCTGAGGAAGAACGGGATGTTGCCCAGCGGATCCATGATGAGGAACAACATGATGCCCGCCGACAGCGTGGTCATCTGCGTCATGCGTCGGCTCCGGCTGCACGGCGCGCGCCAGCATCGGCGACGCGCAGATCGAGCATTGCCCCGCGCGCGCCGGACACGCAGTTGGCCAGCAGGCCGACGATGACCTGCGCGGTCGCATCGGGTGCAGGCCACTGCATCGCGTCCTCGCCGAAGTACGCCTTCTGTCTCAATGCGGTGCGCATGGGCGCCGGCAGGACCGCATGCGTGCGCAGCGGGCCATCGTCGGTCTCATCGTCAAGAATAGCGACCAGACGTTCCAGCGCCGCCTTGGACACGCCATAGCCGCCCCAATGCGCTCGCTGCAGACGTTCCGGATCATCCAGCACGAAGACCACGGCACTGTCGGCTGCAGCCAGCAGCAACGGCATGCACGCCTGGGTCAGGGCGAACGGTGCGGACACGTTGACGTGAAGCGCGCGCAGCCAGTCGTCTGGCTTGTGCACCGAGAGCGGTGTGAGACCGCTGAAACTGGCCGCAGCGTGCACGATGCCGTCCAGCCGGCCGCAGTCGCGTCCGATACCGTCGGCCACCGCCTCGTAGTCGCGTGGGGTGGCCCCTTCCATGTCCAGTGGATGGATGATCGGCGCCGCCAGACCTTCTGCGCACATCGCGTCGTGCAACTGCTCAAGCTGCCGCTTGCGCCTGCCGGTGATCACCACCAGCGCGCCGGCCGCGGTGGCCGCGCGCGCCACCGCGCTACCCAACCCGCCGCAAGCGCCGGTGACCAGCACCACGCGCTGCGCCAGCGAGCCCGGCGGCAGACGCCACGCCACGGGCAGACGGACCTGCTGCAACGTGCTCAAGATGCCGGGCCGGCCACGTCACGGGCCATGCGCGCCAATTCGCCGGCGCTGTGCAAGTCCTCGATAATGTCACAGCCACCAATCAGCTCACCGTGGATGAAAAGCTGCGGAAACGTCGGCAGGTTGGCGAAATGCGGCAACGCCGCACGCACCTGCGGATCGGCCAGCACGTTCACGCTGTGAAAGTCCGCGCCGGCACCGGTCAATGCCAGCGCGGCGCGATGGGAGTAGCCATCCATCGGAAGTTGCGGCGTGCCCTTCATGAAGAGCACGATGGGGTGCTCGGCCAATGTGCTGCGGATCTGTTCGTTGATGTCCATGACCTGGCGTTTCATATCTACAATAGATCCGGGCCGGTAGTGTATCAGCGCCCTGCGCGCGGCCGACCGGACCTGCGCTCCACCCCCGTCGCAACGCTACAAAAGGAGTCTTTCCATGGCCATCACCCTTCCCCCGCTGCCGTATGAAAAAAACGCGCTTGAACCGCACATTTCGGCCGAAACGCTGGAATTCCACTACGGCAAGCATCACCAAAGCTACGTGACCAACCTCAACAAGCTAATCGCCGGCACCGAGTTCGAGGCGATGCCGCTGGAGGAGATCGTGCGCAAATCCTCCGGCGGCATCTTCAACAACGCCGCACAGACCTGGAACCACACTTTCTACTGGAACTCGATGAAGCCCAACGGCGGTGGCGCCCCCAGCGGCAAGCTGGCCGACGCAATCACCAAGGCGTTCGGCTCGGTCGACAAGTTCAAGGAAGAGTTCGCCAAGATGGGCGCAACCAATTTCGGCTCGGGCTGGACCTGGCTGGTGCAACGGCCCGATGGTGCGTTGGGCATCGTCAACACCTCCAACGCCGCCACGCCGATCACCGGCAGTGACAAACCGCTGTTCACCGCTGACGTGTGGGAACACGCCTATTACATCGACTACCGCAACGCCCGCCCCAAGTATCTGGAAGCGTTCTGGCACCTGGTGAACTGGGATTTCGCGGCAAAGAACCTGACCTGACACCGCAGGTCAGCGAAACGGAAAACGG
>JBDTIE010000225.1:0-7090 GCA_039936515.1 Rhodanobacter sp.
ATCATTGGTCTCACAGGTTGGGGCGCAGCCATGGAATCTGGCTGAACGGCCGATAAAAGATTCTCGATTATGCCATGCCACCGGCGCCGGGTGCACGGCACCGGTAGCGCGCGGCAGCCGGTCTTCAGCCTTCGAGCGACCCCGCGAGCCGCGCGGCGAACGAGCCGGTGAAGTCGCTGAGCGTGCCGCTGGCGATGGCATTGCGCAGCCCGGCCATCAGATGCTGGTAATAGCGCAGGTTGTGCATGGTCGCCAGTTGGCTGCCCAGAATCTCGTTGCAGCGATCCAGGTGGCGCAAATACGCGCGCGAGAAACCGTTGGCGCAGGCATGGCAGTCGCAACCCTCCTCGATCACGCGCGTGTCGGTGGCAAATTTCGCATTGCGGATGCGCAGCGTGCCCTGGGCGGTGAACAGGAAACCGTTGCGGGCGTTGCGGGTGGGCATCACGCAATCGAACATGTCGATGCCACGGGCTACCGCCGCCACGATGTCCTCCGGACGCCCCACGCCCATCAGATAGCGCGGCTTGTGCACCGGCAACAGCGGCACGGTGAAGTCCAGCGCCTTGTTGCGTTCGGCCTCCGGCTCACCCACTGCCAGGCCGCCCACGGCATAGCCGTCAAATCCCAGTTCGACCAACCCTGCCGCCGAGCGCTGGCGCAGATGCTCGTGCACCCCGCCCTGGACGATGCCGAACAGCGAGTTGGGGTTGTGCAGTTCGTCGAACGCGCGGCGCGAGCGTCCGGCCCAGCGCAGGCTCAGTTCCATCGAATCACGCGCCACCTGCTCGCTGACCGGCACGCCGCCCAACAGGTACGGCGTGCACTCATCGAAGATCATCGCGACGTCCGAATCCAGCACGGTCTGGATGCGCATGGAAACTTCCGGCGACAGGAACACGCGCGCGCCGTCCACCGGCGAGGCAAAGGTCACGCCGTCCTCGGCCAGCTTGCGCTTGTGCGCCAGCGAGAACACCTGGAAGCCGCCCGAATCGGTGAGGATCGGCTTGTCCCAGCCAATGAACCGGTGCAACCCGCCAAAGCGCTCGATGATCTCCAGCCCCGGGCGCAGAAACAGGTGGAAAGTATTGCCCAAGATGATTTCAGCGCCGGTCTCGCGCACATCGCGCGGAGTCATGGCCTTGACCGATCCGTAAGTGCCCACGGGCATGAACGCGGGGGTTTCCACGCTGCCACGGGCAAAGGTCAAGCGGCCGCGCCGGGCGGCACCGTCGGTGGCGTGCAGATCAAATCGAAGCGCAGTCATCAGGCATTATCCCGGGTTTTGGCGGTGACACTGCGAACCCCGCAGCGCAATTCAACTCGCAGGAGCCTCTCCAGGCGATGTTCCCTGTGGCGACGCAGGGTGGGCACCGCCCGTCGCCCGTCGCCAAGGCCAGGCATCGCACCTTGCGGTTGAAGACGGCGGGCAGTGCCCGCCCTACGCCACGACTGGCGGTGGAGGCAGGATCAGCATGGCGTCGCCGTAGGAGAAAAACCGGTAGCGCTGCCCAACCGCGTGGCGATACGCATCGAGCATGTACTCGCGTCCGGCCAGGGCGGAGACCAGCATCAGCAAGGTCGACTGCGGCAAATGGAAGTTGGTGATCAGTCCGTCGATGCTGCGGATCTGGTAACCGGGGTAGATGAAAATCTGCGTCTCGCCCTCGAACGGTTGCAACTGGCCCTCCTGCAGCGCGCTTTCGAGCGCGCGCACCACGGTGGTGCCGACGGCAATCACGCGCCCGCCCCCGGCGCGGGTGCGGGTGATCTGCCCGATCAATCCGCTGCCGACGCTCAGCCACTCGCGGTGCATGTGGTGGTCTTCCACCTCGTCCTCGCGCACCGGCTGGAACGTCCCGGCGCCCACGTGCAAGGTGATGTAGCCAAAATCCACGCCGCGTGCGGTCAGCTCCGCCAGCAGCGCCTCATCAAAATGCAACCCGGCAGTGGGCGCAGCCACCGCGCCTGGAGCGCGCGCGTAGACGGTCTGGTAACGCTCCAGGTCGCTGGCGTCCGGGGCGCGATCGATGTACGGCGGCAATGGCATTTCACCCAGCGTCAGCAGCAGCTTTTCCAGCGGCAGCGGCGAGTCGAAGCGCAGGTGAAAGAAATCGTCGTCGCGATCAAGAACCACCGCCTGGCTGCCGTCGGCCAGTTCGATCACGCCTCCGGCCTTGGGCTTCTTGCTCACGCCAAGCTGCACGGTGGCCGTGTGCTCGCCGGTCACGCGCTCGATCAGGATTTCCACCGCCCCGCCGCTGCTCTTGTGCCCATGCAAGCGCGCCGGCAACACGCGCGTATCGTTGAAAACCAGCAGGTCCCCGGCGTTCAACAGCTGCGGCAGCTCGCGGAACATGCGGTCTTCGCGCGCCCCCGCGCCGACATCCAGCAGCAGCAGTCGGCTGGCCGAGCGTTGCGGCAACGGTGCCTGCGCGATCAGCTCAAGCGGCAGGTCAAAGGCAAAATCGGACTTCTTCAATGTGGGCTCGCTTCGGGTCCGCAGGCTGCGGGCAACGCGGCATTATCCTGCAGCGCGCCGTTGCTGGCACCCGCGACAGCGCGCGCAACCGGGGTTGCGGTTGCTACAGCCAGCCTTTTTGCCGCGCCAGCCGATAGGCTTCGATGCGGTTGGTGACGCCCAGTTTGCCGATCGCCTCGGACAAGTAGTTGCGCACAGTGCCGTGCGACAGGCCCAGGTGCGCGGCTATGTCGCCAGCGGATTCGCCCTCTCCAGCCAGACGCAGCACCTGTCGCTCGCGATCGTTGAGTGGGTCGGCTTGCGACCATGCTTCCAGCGCCAGCTGCGGATCAATTGCGCGGCCGCCGCGATGGACGGTGCGCAGCGCTTCGGCGAGGTTCTCCGCCGGCGCATCCTTCAACAGATAGCCGGCCACACCCGCGTCAAGCGCGCGACGCAGGAAGCCGGGGCGCGCAAAGGTGGTGACAATCACCACCTTGATCGGCAGTTGCTGGCGCTGGACGCGCTGTGCCAGTTCCAGCCCGGTCAGGCCGGGCATTTCGATGTCGGTGACGAGCACGTCGGGTTCGAGCCGCTGCAGATCGCGCCACGCGGCTTCGCCATCGGCAGCCGAACCCAGTACCTCGATATCACTCTCCAGGTTCAGCAGTGCGGATAACGCGCCGCGCACCATGGCCTGGTCCTCGGCCAGCAGCACCCGGATCACGACGTCATCCGCGGTGGCTGCAAAAGTGGTGCCGATCGCGGCTGGAGCATCATCATGCACACCGCACTGGGGCAAAAAGAATCATGCCGCGGATGGTCCGTTGGCCACGGCCACCGACGGCGCATCGACCGATGGCAACACGACCCCTGGCACCAGTCGCAATACCGGCACCGGCGCCTTGACCCGCAACGTCGTGCCGGCGTGACGTGGCGAGTGGATCTCCATTGTTCCGCCCAGCGAACGGACGCGTTCGTGCATCCCGCGCAGGCCGTTGCCCTGGTCGTCAATTCCACCGCGACCATCGTCACCGATGATCATGAGCACGCTTGCATGCGCATGCCGGAACTCGACCTTCGCCCGGCTGGCACCCGCGTGGCGCGAAATGTTGGTGGTCGCCTCGCGCAGGATCAGCGACAGCGCGCGCTCGGTTTCCTCGGGCAAATCGGGCGGCGGCCGATCGTAATCCAGATGCACCTGCGAGGATTCCAGCAACAACCGCGCCGAGGCCAGCTCGGCGGCCAGGTCGGTGGCGCGGATGCCGCTGACCGCGCTGCGCACTTCGGCCAGGGCATGGCGGGCGACCTTCTCCGCCTCCTCCACCTCGCGCCGGGCGGCATCGTGATCACGGTCAAACAGCTTGCGCGACAGCTCCAGCTTCAACGTGATCAGGGACAGCGTGTGGCCCAGAAGGTCGTGCAGGTCGCGGCCAATGCGTTCGCGCTCGGCGGTGGCCGCCAGTCGCCGCACTTCTTCGTGCGACAGCCGCAGCTGGATATCCTTCACCTCGCTCGTCCGCTCGGCGTTGATGATGATGCCGATGATGAATGAGGTCAGCGGGATCGAGAACACGACTTGCCACGGGTAGCCCAGCAGCCAGGTTTCCAGCAACAGCGCCGCATTGAGCGCCAACAGCCAGATCAGGCAGGTGCGCAAACCTGACAGGCCACCGCACAACATCACGCAGCCATAGATGAAGAAAGTCATCCCGCTGGGATACCACGGCAGCAACGCCATGCTCAGCAACACCAGCGCCAGGGCGTAGGCGCGGACCTTGGACCGCGACGCGACGATGCACTTGTAGTACAGCAGCAGGAACAACGGATAGGTCACCACGGTGATGGCAACCCACCGCGCGTTCCAGCCATCGGGCTGCCACACCGGCACGACGAAGATCCACGCCGACCACAGCAGATGCACTGCATCCACCCACGGCGACTTGCCCCGCAGCATGCTGCATGCTGCGTGCGAATCCGGCGCCGGGCTCAGGAATTGGACAATGCGCTGATACATGGGGCGCAGCTCACGGAAATGGCGCTCAGGGGGCATCGTACTTCACCCGTTCCGCCGCAGACGCCGGGCAGCCAGCCACAGGAAACTCGCGGAAAAACCGATCAGCACCAGCACATGCCCCAGCAGCGGGCCCTGCCGCATGCCCACCGCCGCGAGCGCC
This sequence comes from Rhodanobacter sp., assembly GCA_039936515.1. GTDB lineage: Bacteria > Pseudomonadota > Gammaproteobacteria > Xanthomonadales > Rhodanobacteraceae > Rhodanobacter. The sequence continues at coordinate 4,639 of JBDTIE010000225.1, forward strand.
AGCATGTCCAGGTGGTAGCTGGGCCATATCGGTGCGATCTGCTGCAGGAACTTCGGCAGCATCGGCAGCGGAAACCACAATCCGGACATGAAGGCCATCGGCAGATAGACCAATTGCAGCACGCCCGGCGCACCCTGGCCCTTGAACACGCTGCCAATGAACATTCCCAACGCGCAGAACGGCAACACGCCGAGCACCCCGGCAAGCAGCAAGGCGCAAGTCTGCGTCAGGCTCAAGGTCACGTGCCCCAGCGTCAACGCCATGAGCATGAGCAACACGATCACCACGGCTGCGGCCACCATCGCCATCAGCATCTTGCCCAGCAGATAGGCGGCCGGCGGCATCGGCAGAGCACGTTTGAACGTGAGCAGGCCCCCATCGCGCTCCAACGCCACGGACACGCCGAAGCCGAACAGTCCCGGGCTCATCACGCCAAACACGCCGTAACTGGCCAACAGGTAGCGCGAGGCGTCGACGCCCCCGGATTTGGCCATCAACACGCCGAACAACACATAGAACATGGCCGGAAACAGCATGATCGGCAGCATGAAAGCGGGTGCGCGCATGTAGCGCAGACACTCGCTGCGCGCTTCTTCCAGATACACACCCAGCACGCGACGGCGTGGCATGGCGCCGGTGGTTGCTGCAGTGTTGGCAGACAGGACCGTTTCCATCTCAGGCAGCCTCGCGCTTATCGTCGGCCGCGGCGGCGTCACGGGTGAGTTCGGTGAAGGCCTCGGCCAGACCGGCGCGATGCACTTCGAGTTCACGCAACTGCAAGTCCTCGGCAAGCAGCCGACGCACCACCACTTCGGCTGCGCCGGCGGTGATATGCAGCCGTCCGTGGTCGCGGTATACCTCGTTGACTTCAACCCAGGCGCGCACGGTTTCCACGGGCAAGTCGCTGCGGCAGCGAATACGCTTGAGCGCCACCCGCGCACGCAGCTCCTCGACGGTACCCTCATGGATCACCCGGCCGTGGGACATGACACAGACGCGATCGGCCAGGGCCTCGGCCTCTTCCAGATAGTGCGTGGTCAGCAACACCGCGCAACCTTCGGCGAGCACTTGACGAATGGTTGCCCACAGCATCTGCCGCGCCTCGATATCCATGCCCACGGTGGGCTCGTCCAGGAACAACAGCTCAGGCCGTCCGCACAATGCCAAGGCGAACTGCACGCGTTGCTGTTGCCCGCCGGAAAGTTTGCCGTAGGCCCGCTGGAGCAGGTCGCCGACGCCTGCCAGCTCGGCGGTTTCTGCCAGGCTGCGCGGCGCCGGGTAATAACTGGCGGTCAGCCGCAGCAGCTCGCCCACGCGCAGCGTCGGCGGCAACTGCGCCTGTTGCAGCATCACGCCGATGCGCCGGCGTGCGTCGATCCGCTGCGGGTCCTGCCCGAACAGTTCGACCGTGCCCTGGTCGGCACGCAACAGTCCCAGCAGCAGGCCGATCGCCGTGGTCTTGCCGGCGCCGTTGGGGCCGAGCAAGGCCAGCAGTTCCCCCCGCCGCACCTGCAGCTGGGCACCGTCCAGGGCGACAAGCGAGTCATACCGCTTGACGGCGCCGGCGAGTCGGGCAATTGGTTGATCAGTTGATGGCATGGTCGGTTCTCCCGTGCCATCCATGCTGCGGGCAAACGGCTCCGGATCGCAGTCGCTGGCGTCAGCCATCGGGCGTGACAGCCGTCACCCGGGGTTACGGCCATCGCTGCGGCAAGGTATCCTTTGGCAGGTAAAACCGCCTTGCAGGCACTTCAAGTACGCCGCAAAGCGCCGGGAAACCTGAGGAAGCGCCGTCTCGTGGCGCCTCCCGTCACGCATTTACCAACTTCCGCACGCCTGGCAGTGCATGCCGGCCAGCGGAGCCAGGAGGATTGATCATGGGTGTAATCAACCAGTTGCGCGAGCTGCGCGAATTTGGCGGCAAGCCGCGCACCACCGGTCTGGACGACGCAAGCATCGAGCGCCTGGCCGCCAGCGACCCGACGCTGGGTCAGGCAGTGACCGAAGCGGTGGCGCGACATCGCGAGTTGCGCAAGGATCTGGCCGATTTCCTCAAGCTGGACGAGTCCGAACAACTGACCCAGGCGCAGGCCGGCTTCGTCAATTTTTATCCGGACGATGCGATCAATCCATACCTGCCGGCAGCCGCGCGCGGTCCGTGGATCGTCACTTTCAAGGGTGCCGTGCTGCACGACAACGGCGGCTACGGGATGCTCGGGTTCGGCCACAACCACCCGGCCATCCTGGAGGCGATGGCGCAGCCGCAGGTCATGGCCAACGTCATGTCGCCCAGCATTTCGCAACTGCGCTTCACCCGCGCAATGGACAAGGAACTGAGCCGCAGCCACGGCAGCAGTCCCTACGCCAGGTACTTGTGTCTCAACTCGGGCTCCGAATCGGTGTCGCTGGCCTGCCGCATCGCCGACGTCAATGCCCGGCAGATGACGCAGCC
>JBDTIE010000226.1:0-11531 GCA_039936515.1 Rhodanobacter sp.
CGGCCACGCCGCGCTGGGTGGCGCCCTCGAGGAAGATCGCGCGCTGCTGGGCCATCTCCTCGGGCTTCTTCTTGCCCATCGCGCGCCGCAGCAGGTCGGCGCCGCCCAGCGAATAGCCACCGACGATCTGCGCCATCTGCATGACCTGCTCCTGGTAGACCATGATGCCGTAGGTCTCTTTCAGGATCGGCTCGACGCGCGGATCGGGGTAATCCACGTCCTCGCGGCCGTGCTTGCGGGCGATGAAGCTGGGGATCAGGTCCATGGGGCCGGGGCGGTACAGCGACACCAGCGCGATCAGGTCCTCGAAGCGATCCGGGCGCGCGTCCTTGAGCATGTGCTGCATGCCGGTGGACTCGAACTGGAACACCGCCACGGTCTGCGCATGCTTGAACAGCTCGTAGGTGTCGGCGTCATCCAGCGTCAGTTTGGCGATGTCCAGCGGCAGTTCGCCAGTCAGCGCACGCCGCGCGTTGATCGCCTTCACCGCCCAGTCGATGATGGTCAGCGTGCGCAGACCGAGAAAGTCGAACTTGACCAGGCCGACGGCCTCCACGTCGTTCTTGTCGTACTGCGTCACCACCCCGCCACCGCCGGGCTCGCAATACAGCGGCGCAAAGTCGGTGAGCGGCGAGGGCGCGATGACCACGCCGCCGGCGTGCTTGCCGACATTGCGCGTGAGGTTTTCCAGTTTCAGCGCCAGGTCGATCAGCGCGCGCGCGTCCTCATCCTGCGCATAGACTTCGCAGAAATCCTTGACGACGCGATCGGGCTCCTTCTTTGATTTTTCCGAGCGGCCGAGTGCGTCCGACAAGGTCAGGTCGAGCGGACGCATCGGGATCAACTTGGCCAGCTTGTCGACCTGGCCGTAACCCATGCTGAGCACGCGGCCGGAGTCGCGCAGCACGGCCTTGGCTGCCATCGAGCCGTAGGTGATGATCTGGCTGACGCGGTCGCGACCGTATTTGCGCGAGACGTAATCGATGACCTCGTCTCGGCGGTCCATGCAGAAGTCGATGTCGAAGTCGGGCATCGACACGCGTTCGGGGTTGAGGAAGCGTTCGAACAGCAGATCGAACTGCAGTGGATCCAGGTCGGTGATCTTCAGCGACCACGCCACCAGCGAGCTTGCGCCCGAGCCGCGGCCCGGACCAACCGGGATGCCGTTCTGCTTGCCCCAGTTGATGAAGTCCGCAACGATCAGGAAGTAACCGGGGAAACCCATCTTGATGATCACGTCCAGCTCGCGCTCGAGCCGCTCGTGGTAGTCGTCCAGATCGTGCCCGGAGGCGAGCGTGGCGTGCTGCAGGCGCTCGGCCAGGCCGTCGCGCGCCAGCTCGCGGATATGGCTGTCCAGGTCGTGCCCGGGCGGCACGGGGAAGTCCGGCAGATAGTACGTGCCGAACTTCAGCTCCAGATTGCAGCGCTTGGCCAGTTCGACCGTGTTTTCCAGCGCCTCGGGCAGGTCGGCGAACAGCGCGGCCATTTCCTGCGGGGTCTTCAGGTATTGCTGCGGGCTGTAGTCGCGCGGGCGCTTCATGTCCGCCAGCACGCGGCCCTGGTTGATGCACACGCGCGCCTCGTGCGCGTCGAAATCCTCCTCGCGCAGGAAGCGCACATCGTTGCTGGCAACCACCGGCAACGACAACTCGGCACCCAGCAGCAGCGCGGCGGCGTTCCATTCCGCTTCGCCTTCGCGGTTGCAGCGCGTGAGCTCCAGGTACAGCCGGTCATCGAACAGTCGCGCCAGCGTACGCAAACCGGTCGTAGCGACCTGCGTGCCCTGCTGCGCAGCACTGCGCGCGACCTGGCTGTGGCGACCGAGCAGGGCGATCAGGCCGGCGCTGGTGTCGGCATCCAGCCACGCCGCGTCCACCAGGGCGCGGCCGCCACGCTGGCCGTCGCGCCACGCACGCGATACCAGTCGCGACAGATTGAGATAGCCGATGTGGTCCTGGCACAGCACGGTCAGGCGCCACGGGCGCGGGTCGTCGGGTGCGGCGATCCACAGGTCGCAACCGCCAATGGGCTTGATGCCGGCGGCCATGCACGCCTTGTAGAACTTGACGAAGGCGAACATGTTGCATTCGTCGGTAAGCGCCAACGCCGGCATGCGCGCGTCCACCGCCGCCGCGACCAGACCCTTGATGCGGATGGTCGAGTCCAGCAGCGAGAACTCGCTGTGCAGGTGCAGGTGGATGTGCTGGGCGGTCATGCAGACAGGCGCGATGGGCCCATCACGGTAGCCTGCCGACGACGGCCGGGCAAGGTTGACAAGCTGCTACCCAGAGACTCATGGGAGCCCGCTCGCGGTCGATGCTTTTGCCAAACCATTCGTGAAGAGCGTCGCCCGCGAGCGGGCTCCTACGAGGTGAGGTCCGTTGCGCCAAACAGCTCGCCCTGGTGCAGGCGCAGCCATACCGGCGCAAAACTGCGGCGATGCTCGACGCACGGGCCGAGCCGTTGCAGCGCGGCCAGGTGCTCGGGCACGCAATAGCCCTTGTGCCGGGCGAAGCCGTAGCCTGGATAGCGCGCGTCCAGCAAGTGCATGTGGCGGTCGCGCGCCACCTTGGCCAGGATCGAGGCGGCACTGATGGCCGGCTCACTGGCGTCGCCGCCGACCACCGCCTGTGCCGTGCAGCACAGCTCGCGCGGCAGGCGATTGCCGTCGATCAGCGCGTACTGCGGCGCCAGCGCGAGTTGCGCCAGCGCCCGCGTCATGCCGTGCATCGTCGCGTGGAAGATATTGACCTGGTCGATTTCGTCGTGGTCGACAAACACCACGGCCCAGGCCCGCGCGCGCTCAACGATGCGTGCGTACAGCACCTCGCGCCGGGCCTCGGTCAGTTGCTTGGAATCGTTCAGGCCTCGGATCGGTCGGGCCGGATCGAGGATCACGGCCGCCACGCTCACCGGGCCGGCCAGTGGGCCACGCCCGGCCTCGTCCACGCCGGCGACGATCAGGTTCGGGTCAAGCTGGCTGGTGACGTTGCGTTTGCGTGGCATGCGCGGATTCTAGCGCCGGACGGCGGTGGCACCTTGCGGCGCGGCGTCAATCACTTCGGCCACGGCGTGCGCCGCGCGCTCGCCAGCGGCTGCGTTGTCGTCGCCGCGCAGTTGCCGGTGCAGGTGCTCGAAACAGGTGACGATGGTTGCGCGCCTGGCGCTGTCGCGCAGCAGCGCCAGCGTCGCGGCGGCAAGATTGGCGGCGGTGCACGCGTCCTGCATCAGTTCCGGTACCGGCGTCGCGTCCGGGCCTTGCAGCGCGCGGGCGAGCACGTTGGGCAGCGAATAGATGTCGGTCTTGAGCAGCTTGAACAGCCGCGCGATGCCGTAGCTCAGCGGCGACACGCGATAGCCCACGACCATCGGCCGCTTGGCCAGCATGGCCTCGAGCGTGGCGGTGCCCGACGCCAGCAGCACCACGTCGGCGGCGAGCATTGCCTCGTGGGCGCGGCCGTCGAGCACCAGCGGCACGTAGGCCTTCAGTGGCGAGCGCGCCAGCATCTGCACCAGGCGCGTGCGCACCTGGGCGTTGGCGGCGGGGATCACGATGCGCAAGCCGGGCAAGTCCCTGGCCACGCGTGCGGCGGCGTCCAGGAAGATCTCGCCCAGTCGCGACAACTCCGACAGCCGGCTGCCCGGAAGCACCGCCAGCACGGGGACGCCATCGGGCAGGCCCAGCGCGCTGCGCGCGGCGCCCCGGTCAGCGACCAAGGCGAAGCGGTCAGCCAGCGGGTGACCGACAAAACGCGCGTCCACGCCGTGGCGCGCATAGATCGCCGGCTCCATCGGAAACAGGCACAAGACCAGGTCGGCACTGCGCCCGATGCTCGCCGCGCGCTTCTCGCGCCAAGCCCAGATCGACGGACTGACGTAATGCACGGTGCGCACGCCGGCAGCTTTCAGTCGGCGCTCCAGGCCCAGGTTGAAATCCGGCGCGTCGATGCCGATCACCACGTCCGGCCGCAGTGCGAGCAGGCGCGCGAGCAGTGCGCGGCGCAGGCGCAACAGGCGCGGCAGGTGGGTAATCACCTCGCTGAATCCAAACAGCGACAGCTCGCTGATGTCGTGCCACGCCTCGAACCCCAGTGCCGCCATGCGCGTGCCGCCGATGCCGACCAGGCGCGCGTGTGGATAGCGCCGACGCAACGCTGCAATCAGATCCGCGCCTAGTTGGTCACCAGATTCCTCGCCGGCGAGCATGGCAATGAGCGGGGCGCCGCCGGAGACTTCAACGTTTTGCATTTCGTCCCTTGCAGCAAGTCAGAGCGAGAGCGCGTGGTTGATTTGTCGATATGCGCCATGCGCATATCAACGCGCCAGCGTGCGCTCGCTGTGCTCGAGGAAATCCAGCATGGCGCGGACGTCCTCGCTGTCCTTTGCCTGCACGGCGAGCTGCTCGCGGGCCTCGGGCATGGACAGCCCGGCCATGTACAGCGTGCGGTAGGCGCGCTTGATGGCGGCGATGCGCGGGGCGGCGAAACCGCGGCGCTTGAGGCCCTCGCTGTTGATGCCACGCGGGCGGCCGTGTTGCTCGTTGGCCATCATCACGAACGGCGGCACGTCGCTGCCCACCAGGCAACCCATGCCGATGAAGGCGTGCATGCCGACCTTGCAGAACTGGTGCACGCCCGAATAGCCGGACAGGATCGTCCAGTCGCCGATATGCGCATGCCCGGCCAGCGCGGAATAGTTCGAAAACACCACGTTGCTGCCGACCTGGCAGTCGTGCGCAATGTGCACGTAGGCCAGCACCCAGTTGTCGTCGCCCACCCGCGTGACGCCGCCGCCGCCGCCGGTGCCGCGGTTGATGGTGACGAATTCCCGGATCAGGTTGCGATCGCCAATGACCAGTTCCGTGCGCTCGCCGCCAAATTTCTTGTCTTGCGGGTCGCCGCCGAGCGAGGCGAATTGCGTGATGCGGTTGTCACAGCCGATACGCGTGGGGCCGTCGATCACCACGTGCGGACCGATCACCGTGCGGTCACCGATGACCACGTCGGCACCAATGACGCTGTACGCGCCAATGCTCACAGCCTCCCCCAGCCGCGCGGACGGATCGACCAGCGCGGTGGGGTGGATCACTTGTCGGTCCTCGCCGCGCACATCAGGTCGCAGCTGGCCACCACCTTGCCGTCGACCACCGCCTGCGCGGCAAACATGCCCATGCCGCGCATCAGGCGTTTCTGCGTCACCTCCAGGCGCAGCTGGTCGCCCGGCGTGACGACGGCATTGAAGCGCGCGTTGTCCACCTTGGCAAGGTAGAAAAGGGGGCTGCCGGTGTTGCCGCGCATGCGGTTGCTGAGCTGCGTGAGCAGGCCTGCTGCCTGCGCCATGGCCTCGATGATCAGTACCCCGGGCATCACCGAGTGACCGGGGAAGTGGCCCTGGAAGCAGGGCTCGTTGACTGTCACGTTCTTGACCGCGACCACTTTGGTATCGGGGATCAGTTCGATGACCCGGTCCACCAGCAGGAACGGAAAACGATGCGGCAGCAGTTGCTTGATCTGCTCCACCGTCACCGGCAGCGGGATTTCCACGGTGTACTCAGTCATTGTCACGCTCATTGTCACGGTCCTTCTCGAGCGCCGATACGCGGCGCGCAAACTCGTCCAGGTGCTTGAAGCGGGCGGCGTTCTTGCGCCACTGCCGGTTGTCGTCAAACGGCACGCCCGAGGAATACTCCCCCGCCACGCGGATGGAATGCGTCACCAGGGTCTTGGCGGTAATGGTAACCCGGTCGACCAGGTGCAGATGGCCAAGCACCCCGGCGTCGCCGCCAATCTGGCAGTAACGGCCGATGTGCGTGCTGCCGGCCACTGCCGCGCAGCCAGCCATTGCGGTATGCGCACCGACGTGTACGTTGTGCGCGATCTGCACCTGGTTGTCCAGACGCACATCCTCTTCCAGCACGGTGTCATCGAGCGCACCGCGGTCGATCGTGGTGTTGGCGCCGATCTCGCAGTCGTCGCCGATGCGCACGCCACCAAGTTGCGGCAGCTTGATCCAGTGGTCGGTGTCGAACGCCAGGCCAAAGCCGTCGGCGCCAATCACCGCGCCCGGATGCACCAGCACGCGCGCGCCCAGGTGCACCTGCCCCACTAGCGTGACGCGTGCCACAAGCCGCGACTGCGCGCCGATGTGGCAGTCGTCACCGACGATACAATGCGCGCCAAGCACCACTCCGTCTTCGATATGCACGCGTTCGCCGATGACGCACAGCGGGCCGATGCTGGCCTGCGTGCTGACCTGCGCGCTGGCCGCGATCACCGCGCTTGGGTGGATGCCCGGCGGCGCCAGCGGCACCGGCGCGAACAGGGCGGCGATCCGCGCGTACGCCACGTAGGGGTCGCGCGCCACCAGTGCCGCCGTCGGACACGCGTCCACGTGATCGGCGGCCAGCACCACCACGCCGGCGCGTGTGGTCGCCAGTTGCGCGGCGTACCTGCTGTTGGAGAGGAAGCTGAGCTGGCTGGGACCGGCGCCGCCGAGCGTACCGACGCCATTGATGCATCGGTCGCCGTCGCCGTGGCACGCCAACCCGAACCGCTCAGCCAGTTCCGCTACCGTGTAGTTGGGCTCGCTCATGGGCCATCCTGTTCAGCGGAAACCACGCCCGTGACGACGGTCAGGACGTTGTACCGCCGCGCGTCGGCCATTGCGAATCCCGAATCCCGTATCGCGGCAGCTCAGAACTGGCTGCCGAAGGTGAACTGGATGCGCTCCTCGTAATGGCTGTCTTCCGCCTTGGAACGGAACGGCACGGCGAAGTTGATGATCAGCGGCCCGATCGGCGCCTGCCACTGCAGCGACAGGCCGGTGGACGCGCGCAGCGTGCTGGCGTCGAAGCTCTTGTAGTCCTTGTAAGCGTTGCCGACGTCCAGGAACCACGATACGCGCGCGGTATTGACGTCCTTGAGGAACGGCAGCGGCAGGTACAACTGCGCGGTGCCCAGCACCTTGAACGCGCCGCCGATGGGCTGCGCGTAATAGCCGCCCGGGCACAGGCCGTTGGCCTGTGGCACGGAGCTGCCATTGATGCATACGCGCGGGCCCAGCGTGTTGTCCTGGAAGCCGCGCACATCGCGCACGCCGCCGGAGTAGAAGTTCTGCCAGAACGGCAGATCCTGGCGCATGTCGGTGATCACGTGTGTCGGATCGGCCGCCGCGGCCGAGGCTTTCAGCGCCTCGAACGCATCGTCGCTGATGCCGTTCTTGCCGTAGGTCTTGCCGTAGCCGACCTGACCGTCCAGGTACAGCACGAAGCCGCCGCCGATACGCCAGTAATGGTTGGCCTCGGTGGTGAGCTTCCAGTACTGCACGGTGGAGCCGGGCAGCGCCACGTCGGTGGTCGCGGAAATCAGGCCACCGCGGCTGGGTGCCCAGTACTGGTCACGCGTGTCGTGGTTCCAGCCCAGCGTGCCGGTCCAGGAGTGGATCGTGCGGTTGCCGATCTGGTCCTGGTAATCGGTCAACACCCGCGGGCTGTAGCCGGGGATCAGGTTGACCTTGTTGCTGCTGATGCCCATGCCGATGCGCATGCCGTCGGTTTCACTGATCGGGATGCCCAGATAGCTGGCGAAACTGGTGGTGCTGGTGGCGTAGTTGGCAAAGTCGGTGTTGCCGAAGTCGGTCTTCGAATAGGTGGCGTTGTAGCCGATGCCGATGCCGTTGTCGGTCAGGTACGGGTTGTAGTAATTGAGGCCGAAGCGCGTGTAGTAGCTGCTGCGCTCGCCACTGACGGAGAAGCTGTCACCAGTTCCGAACAGGTTGTTCTGCGATACCGAGGCGCTGAGGATGATGCCCGAGTACTGCGAGTAACCCACGCCGAACTGCATGGAGCCGGCGGACTGCTCCTCGACCTTGACGCTGACATCGACCTGGTCCTGCGTGCCAGGCACGAGTTTCTTGTCGATGTCGACCTTCTTGAAATAGCCCAGGCGCTGCAGCCGCGTCTTGGAACGGTCCAGCGCCGCCTGCGAGTACCACGAGCCCTCCAGCTGGCGCATTTCGCGGCGCATCACGTCGTCTTCGGTGCGCGTGTTGCCGGCAAACACCACGCGGCGTACGTACACGCGTTGTCCCGGTTCCACGTACAAGGTGAGGTCGACGGTGCGCTTGTCCTTGTCCAGCTTCGGGATAGGTGTGACCTTGGCGTAGGCATAGCCGATGTTGGACAGGATGGCCTTGATCGCCTTGGTGCTGTTCTCCACCGCGGCGCGGTTGAAGGTGTCGCCGGTCTTGAGAAACACGAACTGCCGCAGCGTCGCCTCGGGCAGGATCAGCGTGCCCAGCAGCTTGACGTCGGCCACCTTGTAGATGTCGCCCTCCTTGACGCTGGCGTCGATATACATCGCGCGCTTGTCCGGGGCAATCATCACCTGCGTGGAGTCCACGCCAAAGTCCGCGTAGCCGCGATCCATGTAGTAGGACTGCAGTTTTTCCAGGTCGCCTGAGAGCTTTTCGCGCGAGTACTGGTCGTCCTTGGAGTACCAGGACAACCAGTTGGTGGTGTCGGACTCGAAGCCCTTGCGGATGGCCTTGTCGGTAAACGCGTGGTTGCCGACGATGTTGAGTTCCTTGATCTTGGCGACCTTGCCCTCGCGGATCTCGATGTCCACTGCCACGCGGTTGCGGTCCAGCTGCGTCACATGCGGGTCGACGGAAACGTTGTACTTGCCGCGGTTGTAGTACTGGCGGATCAGCTCCTGCTGCACGTTGTCCAGCGCCAGGCGGTCGAAGGTCTCGCCTTCGGTCAGGCCGATGTCCTTCAGGCCCTTCTTCAGGTCGTCGGTCTTGATGTCCTTGTTGCCGCGCAGCGTGAGCTTGGCGATGGACGGCCGCTCGGTCACCTTGATGACCAGGATGTTGCCCTCGCGGTCCAGTTCCACGTCGCTGAAGAACTTGGTCTGGTACAACGCACGAATGGCGCGCTGTGCGTCGGCATCGGTGATGCGGTCGCCCTTGTTCAGCGGCAGGTAGTTGTACACCGTGCCGGCCGAGATGCGGCTGAGCCCGTCAATGCGGATGTCCGAGACCACGAAGGGCTCGAAGCCGAATGCATTGGCGGAGAGTGAGGCAAGCAGGATCAGCGCGGCGATACGCTTCATCGTCGATTCCGTGAGGTTGTTTCGCCGGGACGGCTTGCGCTTGCCATCCCGGACAATGGGTGGGGCAGGCCGCAACCGGCCCCGGAAGAGAATCCACGCCACTCGACGCCATGCGCTGCCGCCAGCCCGCGCCGCCCGACAGGACGCACACGTCCTGGGACGCCGCCGTCTCGAGCAGACCCGATGCGCGGCGTCACGACAGCAACAAGCGCTGGATGTCGTTGTAAAACGCCAGGCCCATCAAACCGAACAGCAAGGTCATGCCGATGTACTGGCCGACCACCATGGTCTGTTCGCTGACCGGCCTGCCTTTGACCAATTCCACAAGATAATACAGCAGGTGTCCGCCATCCAGGATCGGGATGGGCAACAGGTTGAGGATGGCCAGGCTCAGCGACACCAGCGCCAGGAACTGCAGGAACCATGGCAGGCCCATGTTCGCCGAGGCATTGGCCACCGAGGCGATGCCGATGACGCCGGACAGGTTGCGCGTCGACGTCTCGCCGCTGACCATCTTCGCCAGCATGCTGAAAGTCTGCGCGGTGTTGCGCCATGTGGTGGCCAGCGCCGCGCTCATGGCCTTGAACGGGCCGTAATGCACGGTCACCGCTTCGGCCGCCGGCGCTCCCACGCCCAGCACCCACTTCGCGGGCTGGCCAGCAAGCGACTGCCAGTGCGCGGTGACGGTCAGCGGCACGGTTTGCGTTCCGCGCTGTACCACCACGGCCAGGCGCGGGGATTCGCTCGCCTGTGCCTGCACCAGCTGGCCAAAGGCGATGAAGTCCGTCGCCGTCTGGCCGTTGACGCTGACGATGCGGTCGCCGGCCTGCATTCCCGCCAGCGCGGCGCTTTGACCGGGCATGACGGTGGCCGCCACCGCCGGCGGTGGCGCCAAGCGCAGGCCAAGTTGCAGCAAGTATTGTTCAATCGCTCCATCGGCCGGCAGGCGATCGAGCGGCAGCACCACCTGGCGTATGCCCCCGTGCGGACCACTCACCTCCAGCGGCAGCGGCGCGCGGCTCAACATGCCGTTGACCACCCCGTCCATGGCGTCGCTCCAGGTCGTCACCGCCCGGCCGTCGACGCTGAGGATGCGATCGCCGCTGCGGATGCCTGCGTCTGCGGCCAGGCTGTGGGGCGTGGCCCCGACCACCGGCGCGACGTCGGGGCGACCGAGCATGAACATGGCCCAGAACGCCAGCACTGTAAACAGCAGGTTGAAGCCCGGCCCGGCAGCGACGATGGCGATGCGCTGCCATACCGGCTTGGCGGTGAACTCCTGCCCGCGCAGTGCCGGGTCCACCGGGCCTTCGCGCGCGTCCAGCATCTTGACGTAGCCGCCCAGCGGGATCGCGGCAATCCAGTATTCGGTGCCGTCGCGGCCGGTGCGCTTCCACAGCGCGCGACCGAAGCCCACGGAAAAACGCAGCACCTTGACGCCGCAACGGCGGGCGACCCAGTAGTGCCCGAACTCGTGGAAGGTCACCAGCACGCCCAGCGTGACCAGCAACCAGAAGGCAGAGCCGATAAAAGGAGTCATCAAGGCCGGATTGGAAGGAAAAAGGCGACGCCGTGCAGAATATCAGCAAGCATGCTGCAGGATGCGGCGTGCGGCGGCGCGCGCGCTGGCATCCCGTTCACAAAGCGTCAGGACATCGACCACGGCTTGCCCGGGCAGTTCCGCAAGTACCGACTCGACCACGTCGGCAATCCCCAGGAATGGCAGTGTCCCGGCCAGGAACGCCGCAACCGCGATCTCGTTGGCGGCGTTGAGGATGGCCGGACTGTCACCACCGGCGCGCAGCGCGGAACCGGCAAGGTCCAGGCAGCGGAAGGTTTCCCGGTCCGGTGCCTCGAACACCAGCGGCGCGCAGGCGGCCAGGTCCAGCGCCGGCACGCCGGAAGTCACCCGTTCCGGCCACGCCAGCGCGCAGGCGATGGCGGTGCGCATGTCCGGATTGCCCAATTGCGCCAGCACCGAGCCGTCGACGTATTCGACAAACGAATGCACCAGGCTCTGCGGGTGCACCACCACGTCGATGGCCTCCGCCGGCATGGCGAACAGGTGATGCGCCTCGATGATTTCCAGCCCCTTGTTCATCAAGGTCGCCGAGTCCACCGAAATCTTGCGACCCATCACCCAGTTGGGATGCTTGCACGCCTGGTCGGGGGTGACGGCGGCCAGCTGCGCGCGCGTCCAGCCGCGAAACGGGCCGCCGGACGCGGTGAGGATCAGCCGCCGCACGCCGCGCTGGCTGGCGTTGGGCAAGCCGTGCGGCAGGCACTGGAAGATCGCGTTGTGTTCGGAATCCACCGGCACCAGCTCGCCGCCACCTTCGCGCACTGCCTGCAGCAGCAGCGGGCCGGCCATGACGATAGCCTCCTTGTTGGCCAGCAGCAGGCGCTTGCCGGCGCGTG
>JBDTIE010000227.1:0-5696 GCA_039936515.1 Rhodanobacter sp.
GGCGCGCAAGTGGCTGCGTCCAGCGCCTGCAGCAACGCCGGTCCAGGCAAATGACACGTGACCGTCTGCGCGCGCACAGCAGCAAGGCGCAGCGTCTGACCCGGCGCCAACGTGCAAGTACCAGAGACTTCGCGACCGCCGCCATCGCGCCACGGTGAAAACGCACACGCTGCACCGCCGGCGACCGCCGGGATGCTGGCGACGGTGGGCTGGTCAAGGTTTGCGTTTAGAACGACGAGCCGCGCCGCGCCACTACCAGCGCGCAAGACTGCAGCCCAGCCGACCCCTGCATGCAGCATCGCCAGCGCGTTGGCATCGGTCCGCTCAGCTGCGACCAATGCATTTGCGGCGGCCACATCAGATTGCAGAACAAGCGCCGCAGCGACGTCATCGTCGCCCTCCTCCGCGGGCCCTGACGGTTGGGACGAACCTCGTCCCGGCGCCTCCGCGCGGGACTCGAATCCCGCCGGCATCAACCAGCCGGCGCCTAGCGTCGCCGCCAGCCACACGGCCCGCTGCTGCGCGCGCAGCGTGTGCACAGCGGGAGGATGCAGCGGCAGCGGCGCACCGGCGCAGGCCAGCGGAGCGGCCACCGCAGCCAAGCGACGGTATTCCTCAGCCAGCCATGCCGCGCGAAAGTCCCACCACTCCGCAGAGCAAAAGGTGTAGTCAAAGCCCGTACCCACCAGCGCACTCAAGACCTGCGGTCGCAGGCCCTGCGTCCACGCCAGCATGCGTGTATTCGCATCATGCGCGTGGACCTGGGTGCACAGCGCTTGCCACCACGCCGCCGGCGCTGCATCGACCGAGACCAGACGGAACCCCGCCACGCCCGTACGCGCGCACTCCAGCAGATGCCCACCCCACCACGCCAGCGCTGCCTGCGCGCCCCGCGCATCGTCCAGCCGCCAGCGCAGGCCGGCCTCGGCAGGTCGGCGGCGCGGATCAGGCAGATCCGCCGCGGACAAGATCGCGCGGAACCACTCCGGATGTTGCGCACGCAGCGATGCGCCTGCGGCCGCGCAGGTTACGTCCACATCCAGCAGCAGTCGCAACTCGTGGTCCGCGCAAACGCGCGCTGCAGCTTGCAGCAGCAGCAGGTCCGGTGCAGCCGTACCTGCCGCTGCCGCGTCGACATTGACGGCTGTCTCGCCAGTGTTTGCCTTGAAGGCGGCGGACGAGGCGAGCACATGGGTAAAGCCCATGGCATGGATGTGTTTGAGTCTTGCCGGCCATTCGACGCGGCTGATTTCCGCGCCGAGCACGCTATAGATGCATAACGGCGCCGTAGTCACCGCAACCGCGGCGGCATCCGGGTGAGCTGGATAGGGAGACGCGGCGTCAGGTCGAATACTGCTGGCAGTGGTCACGCGCGCGGACGCCCGGCCCGGCCAGGCTCCGGCGCCGACTTGCCCACCTGCTCGCGCACGGCAGCGGCATTGCTGCCGGCCGCGGCAATGGCTGCGCGCAACTGCGCTTCGGATATGCGCAGCTGGCGCGCCCAGTAGCGCATCGCGAAAGGATCGTTGACGTTGATCGTGCTGAGCGGCTCTCTGCAAGTGTTCATCAAATATCTCCGGCATGGCGGACCGGCCCGGACCTCTATCGGGCGCTACCACCGCCCCATGATGCGCTGACGGCCTTGAAGGGTCCGTCACGAATCCATGTTGGAGATTTAACTTCCGCGTCACGCGGAGGCAGGCGTCGCCTACCCGGGTTGCAGTCGGAGCGAGGGCTGAGCAGTTCAGTAGCCGACGCCAGTCGCGGCGGTCGCGTCTGCTGCCTCGAGCGTGTTTTCCATCAGCGTGGCGACGGTCATCGGGCCAACGCCGCCGGGCACGGGTGTGATCCAGCTGGCGCGTTGCGCGGCTGCATCGAATTGCACATCGCCGACGAGATGGCCGTCCTCCAGTCGATTGATGCCAATGTCGATGACGACCGCGCCGGGCTTGATCCACTCGCCGGGCACCAGACCGGCATGCCCCACCGCCACGATCAGGATGTCGGCCTGGCGCACGAAGCCGGCCAGGTCGCGCGTGAAGCGATGGCACGAGGTGGTCGTGCAACCGGCAATCATCAACTCCAGTACCAATGGACGCCCGACATGGTTGGATACGCCGATGACCACCGCGTGCTGGCCGCGCACCGGCTGGTCGGTGTGGCCCAGCAGCGTCATGACGCCTTTGGGCGTACACGGGCGCAGACCAAAGCGACGCAACACCAGACGACCGACATTGACGGCGTGAAAACCATCCACGTCCTTGCGCGGGTCGATGCGGTCCACCAGCGCATCTTCATCGATGTGTGCTGGCAGCGGTGACTGCACCAGAATGCCGTGCACCGCCGGGTCGGCATTGAGCTGGTCGATCAGTGCAAACAGTTCGTGCTGGGTAACCGTGGTCCGCAGATCGTGGTCAAATGAGCGAAAGCCGACCTGGTGGCAGGCCTTGCGTTTGTTGCGCACGTACACCGATGAGGCAGCGTCATCGCCGACCAGCACCACTGCCAATCCTGGCGCGGCCAGGCCGCGCGCCAGACGTGCCTGGACACCGACACGCACGCGCTCGAGCAATTCCTGTGCAATGCGTTTGCCATCGAGAATGCGTGCGCTCATGGAATTGACCGGCGGGAAAGCCGGTCATTATCGAGGCTCGGTCCCAAGCGCACAAATGCTTGCACCCCACGCTCGGTGAATCGCCAACCCGACCCGACGATCGGCCGCATGCGCATGGCGCCGTTCGCCGTGGTGGCCGGCCGCCGCACCGCCGCTCAATTACGCTGGGCGCGCCTGCCGGATAGCATCATGCCGTTGGCCACCTCGGGCTGGAACACGCTGCCCTCGCCCGTCCGCCACACACGATCCTCATGTGCGCTTGCTGCCGGAACGGCAGCCAGATGGCCGCCTGAAGCCAGTTGCTGCGCGGCGGTGGGGGTAATCACCCGCGGCATGGCAACCACGTACGCACCGCGCACGCCATCGACCACCACATCCAGAATCGCCTCGGACGTAAGTCGCACGTCGATGGCCGCGGCCTGCAGCCCTCGCCTGCCCGTGGCGTCGATACGTGTGTTCTGCGCATCAAGCGTGGCGACCGTGGTCGGCTCGATCAGGGCGACACGCACTGGTGCGCCCTCGATCTCTTCAACCTGGACGCGCAACGCGGTGGTGAAGCCCGTCACTGCGTGCTTCGCGGCCACATCCATGCCCAAATCGGGATTCTCGGCGCTGCCGGCATCGCCGCCGATATTGACCAGCGTGCCGCCGCTGGCACGCAGGTAAGGCAAGGCCGCCAACGAGCCGTTTACCACACCCCAGAAATTGATATCGAACAAATGCCGGCCGTCTTGCTCGTCCACTTCGTCCAGTTGGCCATGGATGGAGATGTCCGCGCCATTGACCCAGGCGTCGATGCGGCCAAAGTGTTCGATGCTGGCGCGCGCCAGCCCGTCGACCTGTTCGCGCACGCCTACGTCGACGCCGACGGCCAATGCCTGCCCGCCAGCTTGCGTGATCTGTTCGACCACCGCGTGCAGCGAATCCTGGCTGCGCGCTGCCAGCACCACGCGCGCGCCGCGCTCGGCAGCCCGCAACGCCGTGCTCAGGCCGAGGCCGGCGGATGCCCCGGTGATGACCAGGACCTGTCGGTTGAGCGGCTTGCGTGCGGCCATCTTCAATGCCTCGATCATCAAAGCATGTGAGCAGACCACTGACGCCATCCACGCAGCGTGAAACAACCGCACGTCGGCGCCGCGAAGGCGGCGACGTGGCGTGGACAGCGCAGACGACGACTTCAGCGCGTGCGTTTGATCAGGTCGGTGACACGGCGTCGCGCCTTCTGCTGCTGTTCCTTGGTGAAAACCTTCTTGCGCCCGGCATAGGGGTTTTCGCCTTCGCGGAACACGATGCGCACCGGCGTGCCGTCGAGCTTGTAACGCTTGCGGAAGTAGTTTTCCAGGTAGCGCTGGTACGCCGGCGCAATGTGCTTGGTGCGCGTGCCGTGGATGACAATCGTGGGTGGATTGGTACCGCCGGGATGGGCAAAGCGCAGCTTGGGTGAATGACCGTGAACCAGCGGCGGCTGGTAACCCTCATAGGCCTGCTCCAGGGTCTTGGTCAGCTCCGATGAGGTCAGCACGCGGGTGGCCGCCCCGTGCGCTCGCACCACGGCCTGCATCAACTCGCGCAACCCCGAGCCATGCAGCGCCGATATCTGCACCTGCTTTGCCCACTCAACGAATACCAGGCGCCGATCCAATGCACGCCGGCATTCGCTGCGCTGGTAGGAATCCAGGTCGTCCCATTTGTTGATGGCAATGACCAGCGCACGCCCCTCGTCCATGGCATAGCCGATCAGCGTGAGGTCCTGATCGGCCAGGTTTTCGCGCGCATCAATCATCATGACCACGACTTGCGCCGCCGAGATCGACTGCAAGGTCTTGATGACGCTGAACTTCTCCACCGCCTCCTCGACCCGCGCCTTGCGCCGGATGCCAGCGGTGTCGATCAGCGTGTAGCGCTTGCCGTCGCGCTCCAACTGCACGCGGATGGGGTCGCGGGTGGTGCCGGCGACGTCCGACACGATCAGCCGCTCCTCACCCAGCAGGCGGTTGATCAGCGTGGATTTGCCGGCATTGGGCCGGCCCACGATCGCCACGCGGATACTGTCGTCCTCGCTCGCAGCCGCCTCGTCCTCGGCGTCCGGCAACGGCAGCAGTGGCAACAACGCGTCGATGAGCTCATCCGTGCCGCGGCCGTGCGCCGCCGCCAGCGGCACCATGGCGCGGATGCCGAACGCCGAGAATTCGCCCAGCACAGTATCTTCGTCCAAGCCGTCGGTCTTGTTGACCGCGGCGATCACCGGCTTGCCGCTGCGCCGCAACTCGGCAAGGATCGTGTGGTCCTGCGGCAGCAAGCCTTCGCGCGCGTCGAGCACGAACACCAGCACCTGCGCCTCGGCGATGGCCAGGCGCACCTGATGCGCGGTGAGTGTGTCCATGGTCTCTTCCACGCCGGACAGGCCACCGGTGTCCACCACCACGAACGGGCGAGGGGCCGAGTGGCACACGCCGTAGTGGCGGTCGCGGGTGACCCCGGGCATGTCGGCCACCAGCGCATCACGACTGCGGGTGAGCACGTTGAACAACGTGGACTTGCCAACATTCGGGCGGCCCACCAGGGCGACTACAGGCAGCATGGTCAGTAACCTTGTGATGCCGCAGATGCGGCGCGCGCGAACCGATGCGCGCGGACTGCGTGCGACGGCCAGTGTATGGCATCGGCCTGACGCCGGTCAGCGCGCGCACTACCCGGCGCAGTCGCGGAGGGCCGCATATGAACGCTTAGCGCGCGGGCCACGCAGGCGATGCGCGGCGGCAGCCCTCAGCGTGTGGCGATGCGGTACGCGCCGATATGGCCGGCAATATCCTCGACGTAGACCACGTCGCCAACGACCAGCGGCTGGGCGCGAATGGCCTTTTTGGACAAGCGTTCACGCGCCGCCAGTGCGCCGTCAGTGGACTGCAGCCAGTGCACGTAGCCTTCGCTGTCACCCACGACGATGTGCTCGCCCTGCACTGCCGGACCGGTAAGCCAGCGGTACTTGAGCATGTCGTTCTTCCACATGTCCGCGCCGCCGCTCTTGTCGAAGGCCCAGACCTGTGACTCATCATCAACCGCGAAAATCGCCTTGTCGCTC
>JBDTIE010000228.1:0-16777 GCA_039936515.1 Rhodanobacter sp.
CGCTCAATTCCAGCGTTAGGCAGCAATCAGGGGGCATCATCGTGAAACCGCAACAGCTCGAAAAGTGGAAGGCGACGCGCGAAAAGGGGATTCTCAGGTACGTTCTCGTAACTGGCGTTCTTTCATATGGTCTTTCAATGTTTATAGCCATGACATTTTTCGTGCATCGAGACGACCTGAGCGCGAAATTCATAGCTATATCTGCAGTCCTTTGGGCGCTAGGTGGCGCAGTCTTCGGTACTGCATTATGGTTCGTTTTCGAGCGTCAATTTCGCAAGGCAGTCGAGTCTGCTGTCTAACATCTCGTTCAAGGCGGACGGCTTCGCCGCCGCTTAACTCCAGCGTTAGACGGCTATGAACCAACTCATAAACTCGCCAATCCCTACGAAATTGAAGCTCAGCGCATTGTGGGCTTCGACCATGTTTTGCTACATCTACTGTGACTATTTCGAGCTGTATACGCACGGAAAACTAGAGAGCATGCTCCAAGGGAATTTGGGGCCAATGGGATCAGCTACGCAAGGTGTGCTGCTTGGGCTGGCCGTAATGATGGCAGTCCCAAGCCTCATGGTATTTTTGTCTGTCGCACTGCCCGCTCGCTACAACAAAGTCGTCAACATCGTAGTTGGGGCATTCTTCACCTTCCTAATGGCTTTTCTCACTTACTCAGCCGGGTGGTATTTCTACAAGTTCTTCGCGGGGATCGAGACGGTTCTTACTGCGCTGGTCGTGTTGTACGCTTGGACATGGCCAAAGTCCGCAAGCGCCGTCTAACATGTCGTCCAAGCGAACGCGAGAAGAAGCCGCGCACCGCTCAACTCCAGCGTCAGGTGCGTAATGAACATGCCTCAACTTGTTGAGAACAGAATCAGGCTCGTCCGGATATTAGCCATTGCAACGATTGTCTTTGGAGTGGCGTTCTACACCATAGGCGCTGCGATTAAACCTGGTTATTCGCATGTCACTCACTTCATCAGTGAACTCAACGCTACCGGCACACCATGGGCGGCGCAGCTAGGCCTATTTGGCTTTCTGCCACTTGGCTTGATATTTGCGGCTTTCCTCTTGGCGGTGATTCCCGTCGCACAGGTTCGGGGCGCAAGTCGTCTTGGAATGTGGCTACTGTGGTCGCAGCCCATCGCATTTGTAGGTGCCGCCTTTGCACCATGCGACGCAGGCTGCCCCATCGGCGGTTCCCCACTACAGGTGGCTCACGACGTTCTCGGACTCGTCACCTATTTCTCTTGCGCACTCGGGCTGGTGTTGCTGTCATCCGCCAAAGCTCTATTACCCTCATATCGTCTATTCCTCGGGCTGGCAGGCATCGCTTGGCTGGTTCTCTTTGTGGTGATGGTTCAACCCGAGGCCGTGCAAGTTCGCGGTTTCCTGCAGCGCATTGCGGACGCATTGCTCGCTGCATCCATCCTTGTCATAGCATGGCGTATGGCTGGCAGAACACAGGCGGCACCTAACTAATCCTTAGGGGACTTCTCGTCAATGTCACCTGCTTAGCACCAAGCCGTCAGTCGAGGCGAGGCGAGGCATGAGAACTGGTCACTTGGCTGGGCCTGCAAGTGAGGCATATCATCCTTTGTGCGGGGCCAAGTGATCGGCTGCCGGTCCCGTCTCACCCCAAACGTTGGACCGCTATCGAAACTCCATCCGCCGCGAGGTGCTTATGACTGCCAAGACAGCAGCTCAGCTCGTCCAAGAGGCGAAAGGCAACATCGAGAATCTCACCCCGGATCAAGTGCAAGCGGAGATGGCCAACGGCAACGTGACCATCGTCGATATCCGGGACGAGCCGGAATGGGTCAATGGCAGCATTCCTGGCATAGTGCATGCATCGCGCGGCATGCTCGAGTTCTACGCCGACCCCTCCAGTCGCTACCACAAAGTTGAGCTCAACCCGAACAGCCGGGTCATCCTGCACTGCGCAT
This sequence comes from Rhodanobacter sp., assembly GCA_039936515.1. Taxonomy (GTDB): domain Bacteria; phylum Pseudomonadota; class Gammaproteobacteria; order Xanthomonadales; family Rhodanobacteraceae; genus Rhodanobacter. The sequence continues at coordinate 1,941 of JBDTIE010000228.1, forward strand.
CGGGTGGTCAATCAGCATTGGCAGTTCACACGCTCCAATCTCTTGGCTACAAGAACGTGGCGCACCTGGATGGCGGTTTCAAGGCATGGCAAGCCGCTGGAAAACCGGTCAGCAACTGAGATGGCAATCCAACTCGCGTCCAAGCGCACGCGCGAACAGCCGCGCACCGCTTGACTCAAGCGTCAGCTGCTCAAGCATGGGGGTCGAGATGAACTGCAAATTTTCCAAGGGCCTCGCAATTTGTCTGGTCGTCTTGCTTGCATCCTGTTCAAAAGGTGCTCCAATTCAGGCAGCCGACGTTGCAAGATTGCCTCAAGCTTCAGGAGAACGTCTCGTTTACTTGGTGGGCTGTGTCAACTGTCATCACCAGACTCCCAAGGAAATTCTCAACGCACCTCCACTGTCCATCGTTCAGACCTACTCTCTAGCGGAGTTCAGAACCCTCTTGGAAACGGGGGTTGCTCGGGATGGTCGGGATTTGTATGCGCAAGGAAGCATTATGGGGATCGTTGCCCGCGAGCAGCTGTCGCATTTTACCGATGATGAAGTTGCGGCAGTCCATCAGTTTCTTCAAAACGGTTGGACAGTGGAGCGTGCAGCTCAAGAGGAAGCGAAGATCGCGACGTTCCCGCCACCGACTTTCATGAAAAAATGATGCTTGCCAGTTGAAGAGCATAGGCCAACTGTCCGTTCCAGGCGGACGCCTCTGCCGCCGCTCAAACTCAGCTTTAGGCCGCGATTCCATAAACCAGTGGCGCCAACTCGAGAGGATAGATCATGGTCGCAAACATCAGGCAATCACGCGCCAAGAGCCTCGCGTTGGGTGTTTTCATCGGTATCGCACTCGGTGCTGGCCTCGGCGTTGTCTTCGGCAACATTCCTTTGGGCGCTGGGCTGGGGTTTTTACTGGGCTTGGGATTCGGCATCGCGCTGTCCGCGCGCAAGAAGTGAGTGGCCAGCAAACCGCTTTCGATCAGCGTTGTGCGGTCCAAGATCTCGTCCACTGCGGACAGCTTCGCCGCCGCTCAACTCTCGCGCCAGGCTGTTACAGGACACACGTGAACTACGTCGAGCGTGCCGTGCTCTTTGTGGGCGTTGCCGGCTTGGTTATCGGCTAGCGCAAGGTTGACGAGACGGTCGCCTGTGTGCAGCGGTCATCCTGATTCTGGCAGGCGCCGTCGGTGACTTTGCACATGGTTTCCAGGACGAGTTCGGCGCAGGTTTTTCTTGGGCAACTCCCACGAAATCACCAGCCTGACCGTTCGGCAAGAAGCTTGCCGTCAATACCAGCCCTTGATGTCGTCACCTGCGTTTTGCTCTGACGTGGCACTGGGTTGCGCGGTGGGATAAAGCCGTCGCAGCGTCCCTGAGGGCATGACTGGCGGTGGCACACTGCGCCCTCGGGTGCGTCGGCTGCACGTTGGCCTTTCAGTCTTGTTCGCACTGCTGCCGTCGGCTAGCCTGTGACCCGGTGCTTGTAATTGAAATCCCGCCCGCGCGAAGGTGCGAAGAATCGCGGGCTGCTCAGCTCAAGCCTCAGGCTGCCGCAGAGGGTCCTTCTGATGACGGCTCTCGCTGCCGTTTGTTTCGCCCAGGTTGTCATGACTCAACCTGAGGTTGCGCAGGTTGGTGACTTGCTGCAGCGTATTGCAGACGGCTTGCTTGCCACGTCCATTCTGATCATCGCGTGGCGCATGCTCGGCGAGACCCCACCGGCACGAGGACAGTCATGGCAGTGACATTGTTTCTGGCGGCGGCGATCTTCATGGTGATGGGCGTAGTGCACTCCGTGCTCGGGGAAAAATACATCCTTGTCCGACTGTTTCGCCGCAAGGACTTGCCCGCACTTTTCGGCAGCGCGCAGTTCACCACCCGCACGCTGCGTTTTGCGTGGCACCTCACAAGCGTGGCGTGGTTCGCGTTTGCAGCCTTGCTGGTGCAGCTTGCTCAGGGACCGCCGACGTCATCGGGCGTATTGCAGGTCATCGGCTGGGCCGCGATCGCATCGGGGTGCCTGCCGCTCATCGTGACGCGCGGCAGGCACATTGCGTGGTTAGTGCTCTTCATCATCGGCGGCATCTTGTTGTACTGGGGCGCCGTTTGATCGTTCGTCGCGGCGGATGTCGCAGGCAATTACATGGCCACCAAGCAATCACAGCACACTTTCCAGGACATTCTGGACATGGCCAGCCCCGCGCTTCGTCCGGTCTGCGAATCGCTGCGCAGACTGATTGGGTCGCAACATGCCGGTTGCGTGGAGATTGTGTGGCCAAAGCTGAAAATTGCCAGTTTTGGTGTGGGACCGAAGAAGATGACGCAGCACTATGCCTACATCGCGATCCAGTCGTCGCACGTCAACCTGGGCTTTTATCATGGCTCTTCACTTGCCGATCCGACCGGGCTTCTGGAGGGCACGGGCAAGGCGCTGCGCCACATCAAGATTCGCGATGTCGCAGGCGCCAGAAGCGCCGCGGTTGCCGGCCTTGTACAACAGGCCATCGCCGAACGCCGACCTTATGAGGATGCGCTTTGACTGATTGTCCAGGTCGATACGCAAGCGACGCGCCTTTGCGACTTCGACGTTGTGCACCTCGGTTGTCGAGTGGAAAATACGGCGAGTGAATTTTCGTCGTATTGCTATCGTGTAGCGCCGAAGCGTGCTTGTCTGGCGAAAAGGAACTCGCTCATGAGTGTTTTTGCAATTTTTACCTATGAGGTCAAGCCCGGCCGAATGGATGATTTCATGGCAAAGCTGGGTGAGGCCGCCAGCCCCAGGTTCAACTGTGAGTCCATGCCGCAGTCGTGCGTCTTTTCCGCAACAGCGTGCCCGGCCCGGACACCCATTCGTTGATTCTCATCATCGAATATGCGGATATGGCCGCGTATGACGCGCGAACCTGTTTCGAGAATGAAAGCGCCGAATGGCAGCGATTATTCGGCAATCAGGCAGACTCGCCGGAGCTACTTCGCTCGGTGCAGCTGCTCACGGAGTTTCACCCGTAAGCGATCCCACATTGGCATTCGAAAGCCGCGCGATCGGGCAGAAGTCGGTCGCAAAGCTGCCATCCCCTGTCTACTCAAATGGAGAGCGCGATGAAGCGTGTCACGGGAATCGGTGGGATCTTCTTCAAGTCGAAAGACCCAAAGGCCTTGAACGCCTGGTATCGCGATCACCTGGGGCTGGACGTCTCCGAGTGGGGAGGGGCGGTGTTTGCGTGGGGTGGCCCTGGCAGCCCCCCGGGAATGACACTGTGGACGCCATTTTCTGATGACACCCTCAAGATGGCGCCGGGCACGGCGTCATTCATGGTCAACTTTCGCGTGGACGACCTGCCCGCGTTGCTTGCTGCGCTGCGCGCGGAAGGCTGCAACGTGGTCGGCGAGCCGGAAATTTCCGAATACGGCAAATTTGGCTGGGTACTCGATCCGGATGGGAACAAGATCGAACTTTGGGAGCCACCGGTGGGACAGTAGGCGCGCGTCTTCAACGCGCCAGTCAAGCGGACGCGTCAACGGTCGATGGTCGCGCCGCCTGGCTTCTGCGCCGCGGTCCGCGGCAGGCTTGTCTGGCACCACGGCACCGGGCAGGATCACGTAAACATTTGCGACTCCCACGTTTCGCGCCACAGCCGGTGCAATGAGCATGGTCGACTCCCCTACCGCCCCGTCGCGCTGGCATGGGCTCCTGATCTGGTTGGCAGGCGCTGCGCTCGCCGCGCCGATTGGCATCGTGCTTCACGAGGCCGCGCATTTTCTTGCCGCCCACGTCTTCGGATTTGAAGATCCCACACTGCATTTCGCTTCTTCCGGCTATGCGCGCTCGGACGAATTCTGGGACGCACTGTTTACCCACTCGTCGCAAAGTGCCGCAGCGGTATATCCGGTGGCACACGCCGGCGCTATTGCGCTGGCAGGTGTGCTGCTGACGTGGCTGGTCTCGCTCACTGCTGCCTTCGCGGCGCCGCGCGTTGGGCTTCGGTCGTTCGGCGGGGCTTTTCTTGCTGCTTTTGCGATGACCGCCGCCCTCCGCTGGTTGCCGGGTGTGATTTACCTGGTTGCGGTGCGCCCCCGCTACCCCGATGCGCGGCCCAACTTTGACGAGTTTCGCGCATCAGTGGCCCTTGGCATCCCGGTGGAACTATTGGTGTTGGTCGGCATCGCCATTACCGCCGCGTGCCTGGCCTATCTGCTGCCGAAGATGGCCCCACGCCGGTGGCTGAAGATGGCGGCGGTGATCGTCGGATTTGGTGCAGGAGTCGGCTTGTGGATGACCATCGGCCCCTACCTGCTGCCCTGACATGTCCAATTGCGGTCAGCGCTGTGTACTGGCGCGTTTCGCAGGCCTGATAGCTATGGCCACAGGCGAACAGGCGCGGTTGCAACCACTCGCCGATGGAGCGCAGCCGTTCACGTAGATCGCTGCTCTGCGCGTAGCATGCTGGCCTCATCCACTGCAGGTGCCACCCATGTCCGACGAGTTGCACCGCGCGCTGGCCAAAGTGCCGGCGGTCACGTTGGGCTTCTGGGTCATCAAGATCCTTGCCACCACGCTGGGTGAAACCGGTGGCGACGCGGTGACCATGTCGATGGGTACCGGCTATCTCGTCGGCACCGGCATCTTCATGGTCCTGTTTGTCGCCACCGTGGCCGGGCAGATCAGTGCGCAACGATTCCACGCCACGCTGTACTGGCTGGCCATCATCGCCTCGACCACGGTGGGTACGACGCTCGCGGACTTCTGCACGCGATCGCTGGGCATCGGTTACGCAGGCGGCAGCGCCTTGCTGGCGGCTTGTCTGGGCGGCTGTCTGCTGCTGTGGTATCGCGTCATGGGGTCGGTGGCCATCGGCACCGTGAGCTCGCCGCAGACCGAGGCGTTCTATTGGCTGACCATCATGTTCTCGCAAACGCTGGGCACGGCGCTGGGCGACTGGACGGCCGATTCGGCCGGACTGGGTTACCTGGGCGGCGCGGCCATTTTCAGCGCCCTGCTGGCGCTGGTGGCGCTGGCGCTGTGGTTTACGCGCATCTCGCGCACGGTGTTGTTCTGGAGCGCCTTCGTGCTGACCCGGCCGCTGGGCGCGGTGGTCGGTGATTTCCTGGACAAGCCGGTGGCACAGGGCGGCCTGGAACTGAGCCGCTACACGGCCAGCGCGGTGCTGGTGGCGCTGATCGTCATCGGCATCATGGTGTTGCCGCAGCGGGCCGCGGACAAGGCGCACTGAAAGTTCCACGCGACGCGGATGCCACATGCGCGCCTGGTCATGCCTTGCGTCGATCGGTGACGGGCGTTTCGACGTGGCCGCGCGAAGACTTATGCACGGACTTAACCTGATCGCGTGCAAGCTTTACAGTTCGCGCTGAAGCCGCGCGGCGATGCGGCGTGACGCACACGACCCCATTCCGCCTTCCGGAGACACCCTTCCCCATGCCCACGACCCGCTCGGATGCCCTGGTTTTTTTCGGTGCCACAGGCGACCTGGCTTACAAGAAGATCTTCCCGGCCTTGCAGGCCATGATGCAGCACGACGGACTGGACCTGCCGATCATCGGCGTGGCGCACTCCGGCTGGAACGCGGATCGCCTGCGCGAGCGCGCTCACGACAGCCTGGTGCAGGCGGCGAAGGAGTCGGGCACAAAGGTCGATGAAGCGGCGTTTGCGCGGCTGGCGGCGAAGCTCGATTACGTCGACGGCGACTACAAGGACCTGGCCACCTTCACGCGCCTGAAGCAGGTGCTGGGGACCGCGCAGCGACCGTTGCACTACCTGGCCATTCCGCCGAGCCTGTTTGGCGTGGTGGTGAAGAACCTGAAGCAGGCAAGCTGCGCGACCAACGCCCGCGTGGTGGTGGAAAAGCCCTTTGGCCGCGACCTGGCGTCCGCGCGGGCCTTGAATCACACCCTGCACGAGGTGTTTCCGGAATCGTCGATTTTTCGCATCGACCATTACCTGGGCAAGGAGCCGGTGCAGAACCTGCTGTACTTCCGCTTTGCCAACACGGTGCTGGAGCCGGTGTGGAACAACCGTTACGTCGACAGCGTGCAGATCACCATGGCCGAGAGTTTCGGCGTGGCCGGGCGTGGCGCGTTTTACGATGGCGTGGGCGCGATCCGCGACGTGCTGCAGAACCATCTGCTGCAAGTGACTTCGCTGCTGGCCATGGATGCGCCGGTGGGCGGCGACCCCACCTCGCTGCGCGCGGAAAAGTTGCGGTTGTTTCGCGCCATGCGCGCGGTCAACCCGCGGCAGGTGGTGCGCGGTCAATATGCCCGGTATCGCGACGTCAAGGGCGTGGCGAGCGATTCCAACGTGGAGACCTTCGTTGCGCTGGCGCTGCACATCGATACCTGGCGCTGGGCCGGCGTGCCGTTCTATATCCGCGCCGGCAAGCACCTGCCGTTGACCGCCACTGAAGTGGTGGTGGACATGAAGCCGCCACCGCTGTCCATCTTTGACCGGATCACGCCGCCCAAGTCCAACTATTTCCGCTTTCGCCTCAGCCCGGACGTGGTCATTGCCGAAGGCATGCGGGTCAAGCGCTCCGGCGAGGAGATGGAAGGCGAGGCGGTGGAACTGGTCGCGCGCCATCGTCCCGGTCCCAGCAAATCGCCGTACGAACGATTGCTCAGCGACGCCCTGCGTGGCGACAATGCGCTTTTCACCAGCGACGAAGCGGTGGAGGCGGCGTGGGCCGTGGTCGACAAGGCGCTGAGCCATCCCGGAGAGGTGGAAACCTACAAGCACGGCAGTTGGGGGCCCAAATCCGCCGACGGCGTGATCACCAGCGCCGAGGGTTGGCACAACCCGCTGCCGGAAAAGAGCACGCCATGTTGAACGCGCCGGCAACCCCGGCCGCGGGCACGGTCTTCCTGGTCGACGTGGACAACACGCTGTTCGACAACGACCGCTTTGCCGTCGATCTGGGCGCGGAGCTGGAGCGCTTGTTTGGCGCCGCTGGCCGGCAAGACTACTTTGAACAATACGAGGCGCTGCGCGAGGACGTGGGCTACGCCGATTACCTCGGCGCGCTGCAACGCTTTCGCCAGGGCCGGGAAGCCGACCTGGGCATGCTGCGCATCGGCGCGTGGCTGCTGGACTACCCGTTTGCCGACCATCTGTATCCCCACGCGCTGGATGCCATCGCCCACTTGCGCACGCTTGGCACCACCGCGATTCTGTCCGACGGCGACATCGTGTTCCAGCCGCACAAGATCGAGCACAGCGGCCTGTGGCAGGCGCTGGATGGCGAGGTGCTTGTGTACGTACACAAGCAGCACATGCTCGATGCGGTACAACAACGCTATCCGGCCGACCATTACGTCATGGTCGATGACAAGGCGTACCTGTTGAGTGCAATGAAGCAGGTGATGGGCACGCGCCTGACCACGGTCTTCGTGCGACAGGGCCACTATGCCGCTGCGGTGCAGCCGCCGCATGACCTGCCGCCGGACATGCAGATCGATCGTATCGGCGACCTGTGCCGGCTGGCGGCCGCAGATTTCCTGCCCGCTGCAGCCCGCGCGCTGGCGCCAGGCTGATCACGGCAAGCAACGCATCAAGGAGTACACGCATGAAAACCACCCGGCAATTGCACGAACTCGGCCAGAGCCTGTGGCTGGACAACATCACCCGCGGCCTGCTCGACGACGGCACCCTGGCGCGCTACATCGCCGAAGATTCAATCACCGGGCTGACCTCCAACCCCAGCATCTTCGACAAGGCCATCGGCGCGGGTGACAGCTATGACGCCGGCATTGGCGAGGGCACGCGGCAGGGTTTGGCTGGTGAGCAATTGTTCATCGCGCTGGCGCTGGAGGATCTCAAGCGCGCCGCGAAACTTTTCCGGCCGGTATTCGACGCCACAAACCACATGGACGGCTGGGTTTCCATGGAGGTCAGCCCGCTGCTGGTGGCCGACACCGAAGGCTCCATCGCCGCCGCGCGCCGGATCCACGACCAGGCAAAGTGCGACAACCTGTTCGTCAAGATTCCCGGCAGTGCAGAAGGCGTGAGCGCGATCGAAGAGTCGATCTTTGCCGGCATACCGATCAACGTGACCTTGCTGTTTTCCTGTGCGCAGTACGTTGCCGTCGCCGATGCCTACATGCGCGGCATCGAGCGCCGGCTGGAGGCGGGACTGGATCCGCACGTGCATTCGGTGGCCTCGCTGTTTGTCAGCCGCTGGGACGTCGCCGCCAATCCACAGTTGCCGAAGGCGCTGCACAACAAACTGGGCATCGCCGTGGCGCGGCAGACCTACGTCGCCTATCGTGACCTGCTCGAGTCGGCGCGCTGGAAGAAACTTGCTGATGCCGGCGCCGCGCCACAACGATTGTTGTGGGCCAGCACCGGCACCAAGGACGAGGCCGCATCCGACACGTTGTACATCGAGGCGCTGGCGGCACCGGACACGATCAACACGATCCCGGAAAAGACCCTGCACGCGTTTGCCGACCATGGCAAGGTCGGTGCACCGATGCCACGCGACGGCGGCGATGTCGACGCTGTGCTCAAGCAGATCGAAGCCGCGGGCGTGGACATCGATGCACTGGCGGCCAAGCTGCAGAGTGACGGTGCCGCGGCGTTCGTCAAATCCTGGAAGCACCTGCTCGACGGCCTGCAGACCAAGAGCGCACAGCTGGGTACCGCGTCCGCCAACCGGGCGTCACAATGAATTCGCCCGGCCTCACCGAGCGGCCGCAGTGGAAGGCGCTGCAGAAGCACTGCGCAAAAATGCGGGCACGGCATCTGCGCGAGCTGTTTGCCGCCGATCCTGCGCGCGGGGAGCAACTGGGCGCGGCGGCGGTCGGGCTGCACCTTGACTATTCCAAGCAGCGTGTCAGCGCCGAAACCATCAGCCTGCTCGCCGAACTGGCCGCCGCCTGCGGGCTGCAGCAGCGCACTGCGGCGATGTTTCGCGGCGAGCGCATCAACAGCACGGAAAACCGGCCCGTGCTGCATGTCGCACTGCGTGCACCGGCGGACGAATCCATCCTCGTGCATGGCCACAATGTGGTGCCGGACGTGCACGCGGTGCTTGCGCGCATGGCCACCTTCGCCGAGGCCGTGCGCAGCGGCGCGTGGCTGGGCCACAGCGGCAAGCGGCTGCGCAACATCATCAACATCGGTATCGGCGGCTCCGACCTGGGGCCGGTGATGGCGTACGAAGCGCTGCGCGCGTACAGCGACCGGGCACTGACCGTGCGCTTCGTGTCCAACGTCGACGGCACCGATTTTGTCGAGGCCACGCGCGACCTGGACCCGGCCGAAACGCTGTTCATCGTCTGCTCCAAGACGTTCACCACGCTGGAAACGCTGACCAACGCGCACGCCGCGCGGCGCTGGTGCGTGGCAGGCCTGGGCGATGAGGCTGCGGTCGCACGACACTTCGTGGCGGTGTCCACCAACGCCGAGGAGGTGGCAAAGTTCGGCATCGACCGCGAGCACATGTTCGGCTTCTGGGACTGGGTCGGTGGACGCTACTCGATGGATTCGGCCATTGGCCTGTCCACCATGATCGCCATCGGCGCGGCCAACTTCCGCGCCATGCTCGACGGCTTCCACGCCATGGACGAGCATTTCCGCAGCACGCCGGTGTCGCAGAACCTGCCCGCGTTGATGGGCCTGCTGGCGGTGTGGAACACCAACTTCCTGGACGCCGAAACGGTCGCCGTACTGCCCTACGAGCAGTACCTCAAGCGCTTTCCGGCGTACCTGCAGCAACTGACCATGGAGAGCAACGGCAAGCATGTGACGCTGGATGGCGACCCGATCGACTATGCCACCGGCCCCATCTACTGGGGCGAACCGGGTACCAACGGCCAGCACTCGTTCTACCAGTTGCTGCACCAGGGCACGCGCCTGGTGCCGTGCGATTTCATCGGCTTCGGCCAGGCGCTCAACCCGTTGCCGGTACACGTGCCCGACGACACCACGCCGGAGCAGCCGGCCGGCGACCAGCACGACCTGCTGCTGGCCAACCTCATCGCCCAGGGCGAAGCGCTGGCGTTCGGCAAGACGGCCGACGAAGTGCGCGCACAGGGCGTGCCCGAAACCCTGGTCCCGCATCGCACCTTTGCCGGCAACCGGCCCAGCAGCACCTTGCTCGCCGCGCGGCTGACGCCGTACACGCTGGGCACGCTCATCGCCTTGTACGAACACAGCGTGTTCGTGCAGGGCGTGATCTGGGGTATCGACTCGTTCGACCAGTGGGGCGTGGAACTGGGCAAGCAACTGGCCAAAACCACCATCGCCGAATTGACCGCAACTGATCTTCCGCCACTGGCACACGACAGCTCCACCAACGCCCTGATCCGTCGCTACCGGCAATTGCGCGACGACCCCACCGAAACCCGGAAATCATGAGTCAACACATCAGTCCGCTCGCCGGCAAGCCGGCACCCAAGTCGATCCTGGTCGACGTATCTGCCCTGCTCGCCGCCTATGCCGATCTGCTGCCGGACCCGTCGGTACCGGCGCAGCGTGTCGCATTCGGTACGTCGGGCCACCGCGGCAGTTCGCTGACGCGCAGTTTCAACGCCGCGCACATCTTCGCCATCACCCAGGCCATTTGCGAATACCGCAAGGGCAAGGGCATCGACGGCCCGCTGTTCATCGGCGCGGACACGCACGCGCTGTCGCAACCGGCGCTGGAAACCGCACTGGAGGTGCTGGCCGCCAACGGCGTGGAAACCATGCTCTCCACCAATGGCGAGTTCACCCCCACGCCGGCGGTGTCACACGCGATCCTGGTCTACAACAAGGGGCGCGACGCGGCGCTGGCCGACGGCATTGTCATCACCCCTTCGCACAACCCGCCGGACAACGGCGGCTTCAAGTACAACCCGCCCAATGGCGGCCCTGCCGACACCGACATCACTAATTGGGTGCAGCAGCGCGCCAATGCGTTGCTTGAAGCCAAGCTCGATGGCGTCAAGCGCATGCCGTGGGCGCAGGCGCGCAAGGCCGCGACCACGCACGAGCACGATTTCCTCAACACCTACGTTGCCGACCTGGCCAGCGTGATCGATTTCGATCTGATCCGCAGCGCCGGCGTGCACATGGGCGTGGACCCGCTGGGCGGCGCCGGCGTGCATTACTGGCAGCCGATTGCCGAGCGCTACAAGCTGGACCTGACCGTGGTCAGCGCCGAGGTGGATCCGCAGTTTGCGTTCATGAGCGTGGACTGGGACGGCAAGATCCGCATGGATCCTTCGTCCAAATACGCAATGCAGCGGCTGATCGGCCTGAAGGACGAGTACGACGTGGCCTTTGCCTGCGACACCGACCACGACCGCCACGGCGTGGTCACGCGCAGCAGCGGCTTACTGGAACCAAACCATTACCTGTCGGTGCTGATCGATTACCTGTACCGCCACCGGCCGCAGTGGCCAGCGACGGCCGCGGTGGGCAAGACCGTGGTCACCACCGCGCTGATCGATCGGGTGGTCAAGCGCCTGGGGCGCACGCTGTACGAGGTGCCGGTCGGCTTCAAGTGGTTTGCGCCGGGCCTGTTCGATGGCTCACTTGGCTTCGGCTGCGAGGAAAGCGCCGGTGCCTCGATGCTGCGTCGCGACGGCGCGGTGTGGACCACCGACAAGGACGGGCTGGTGCCGGCGCTGCTTTCGGCCGAGATCACCGCGCGCGCCGGCAAGGACCCTGGCGAGCTGTACGCCGAGTTGACGCGCGACCTCGGCAAGCCATTCGCCAACCGCGTCGAAGCGGCCGCCACGCCGGCGCAGAAGACCAAGCTGTCCAAGCTCTCGCCGCACCAGTTGCAAAGCGACCAGTTGGCCGGAGAAAAAATCGATCAAGTGCTGGACAAGGCACCGGGGAACGGCGCGGCCATCGGCGGCATCAAAGTCGTTGCCGCCAGCGGCTGGTTCGCGGCCCGTCCGTCCGGCACCGAGGCCATATACAAGATTTACGCGGAGAGCTTCAAGAGCGAGCAGCACCTGCGGCGGCTGCTCGATGAGGCGCAAAAACTCGTCGACGCCGCCCTCGCTTAGGGCGGGCACTGCCCGCCGCCGCCTGCATGCGCAACGTAGGCAGCGCACGGTCTCGCCTTAAGCAATTGCGCACAGCGCGTGTCAACCATCCACCTTCGGAGAATCACCATGTCCAAGCTCGACCAGCAATGCATCGACACCTTGCGCTTTCTGTCGGTGGACATGGTGCAGAAGGCCAATAGTGGCCACCCGGGGTTGCCGCTTGGCGCCGCACCGATGGCCTATGCGCTGTGGACGGCGCACATGAAGTACAACCCCAAAGACCCGCACTGGGCTGACCGCGACCGCTTCGTGCTGTCTGCCGGACATGGCTCGGCGCTGCTCTACAGCCTGCTGTTTGCCACCGGCTACGAGCTGTCGCTGGACGACATCAAGCAGTTCCGCCAGTGGGGCAGCAAGGCCCCCGGTCATCCTGAGTACGGCCACACCCCGGGCGTGGAAGTCACCACCGGGCCGTTGGGTCAGGGCATGGCCAACGCCGTTGGTATGGCCATGGGCGAGGCCAATCTGGCCGCGCGCTACAACCGCGACGGCCATACCATCGTTGACCACCACACCTGGGCGCTGGTCAGCGACGGCGACCTGATGGAGGGCGTGGCCAGCGAAGCGGCGTCCCTGGCCGGGCATCTGCGATTGGGCAAGTTGATCTGCCTTTACGACGACAACTACGTGACGTTGTCGGCCGGTACCGACATCACCTTTTCCGAAGATCGAGCGCTGCGCTTCGAAGCCTATGGCTGGCAAACCATCCACGTCGACGACGGCAACGACCTGGACGCCATCAACTCCGCGCTGCGCGAGGCGCGCGCGGACAGCACGCGCCCGTCGCTGATCCTGGTACGCACGCATATCGGCTTCGGCTCGCCCGAGCAGGACAGCTACAAGGCCCACGGCTCGCCGCTGGGTGAGGACAACGTGCAGCGCACCAAGCAGAACCTCGGCTGGCCAACCGAACCGCCGTTCCTCGTGCCCGACGCCGCGCTTGCACACATGCGCCTGGCGCTCAAGCGCGGGCAACAGGCGCAGGACGAATGGAATGGCCGTCTGGACGGCTATACTTCCGCGCTGCCAGAGCTTGCCGCCGAGTTGCGCCAGCGCCTGCATGGCGAGCTGCCCGACGGCTGGGATGCGGACATCGAGATGTTCCCGGCCGATGCCAAGGGCATGGCCACCCGCGTCGCCGGTGGCAAGGTGATGAATGCCTTCGCGGCGAAATTGCCGGCACTCACCGGCGGCTCGGCGGACCTGGATCCGTCCACGCACACCGCGCTCAAGGGCCTGGGTGACTTCAACCCGCCGCTGGCCCCGGGTGAGGACGCCGAAGGCTCCGACGGCGGCGGCTGGAGCCGTTCCGGACGCAACCTGCACTTTGGTGTGCGCGAACACGCCATGGGCGCCATCGTCAACGGCCTGGCCGCACACGGCGGGTTCATCCCGTATGGCGCCACGTTCCTGATTTTTTCCGACTACATGCGCCCGGCCATTCGCCTGGCCGCGCTGATGGGCATCCACGTCGTGCACGTGTTCACCCACGACAGCGTCGCGCTGGGCGAGGACGGCCCCACGCACCAGCCGGTGGAGCAGCTCGCCAGTCTGCGCGCGATCCCCAACCTGACCGTGATCCGCCCCGCCGATGCCAATGAAGTCGCGGTGGCCTGGCGCGTGGCGGTGGAAACCAGCGACCGGCCGGTGTTGCTGGCGCTGTCCCGGCAAAATGTGCCCACCCTCGACCGCAACCGCTTCGCCAGCGCCGACGGCTTGCGCAAGGGCGCGTACATCCTCAGTGACGCCGCCGACGGCAAACCCGCGCTGATCCTCATCGCCACCGGCTCGGAGGTGGGGCTGATCCTTGCCGCCGCGGACAAGCTGCAACACGACGGCGTCGCAGTGCGGTGCGTGTCAATGCCCAGCTGGGAGTTGTTCGAGGCGCAGCCGCGCACCTATCGCGACAGCGTCCTGCCGCCGGACATCGGCGCGCGCCTGGCGGTGGAGCTGGGATCGCCGCAGGGCTGGGAACGCTATGTCGGCGCCGATGGCGACATGCTCGGCATCGACCACTTTGGTGCCTCCGCACCGGCCGAGGTGCTGCTGCGCGAGTACGGCTTCAGCGTCGACAACGTGGTCGATCGCGCCAAGGCGCTGTTGCGCGGCAAAGCGTGATCGCGCGCCTGGTCGCGGACATCGGCGACAATGATCGCGTGCATCCCTGTGGAGCGGTAATGAAGCCTTCCATCGTGCGTATCGCCACGCGCAAGAGCGCGCTGGCGCTGTGGCAGGCCGAACACGTCGCGACACTGTTGCGCGCGCGGTTTCCAGGCCTGGCGGTGACGCTGGTGCCGATGACCACGCGCGGTGACGAAGTGCTCGACCGGCCCCTGTCCACCATTGGCGGCAAGGGCGTGTTTCTGAAGGAACTGGAAGTGGCGATGCTCGAAGGTCGCGCCGACCTGGCCGTGCATTCGCTCAAGGACGTGCCGGCCAACCTGGAGGCCGGCTTCGTGCTGCCAGCCATCCTGCCGCGCGCCGATGCCGCCGATGCGTTTGTCAGCACCCAGTACGCAACCCTGGCCGACCTGCCCACGGGAGCGCGCGTAGGCACCTCGTCATTGCGTCGGCAGGCGCAGTTGCGTGCTGCGCGTCCGGACGCGCGGGCGCTGGACCTGCGCGGCAATGTCGGCACCCGCCTGGACAAGCTCGACGCCGGCGACTACGACGCCATCATCCTTGCCTGCGCCGGACTCGATCGGCTCGGCATGGGCGAACGCATTCGATCGAGGCTCGCCGCTCCGGACTGGTTGCCAGCGGTTGCGCAAGGGGCCATTGCGATC
>JBDTIE010000229.1:0-9637 GCA_039936515.1 Rhodanobacter sp.
CGCCGAAGTGGGCAATCTCATCACCGCGCTGGGAACCGGCATCGGCAAAGACGAGTACAACCCGGACAAGCTGCGCTACCACCGCATCATCCTGATGACCGACGCCGACGTCGACGGCTCGCACATCCGCACCTTGCTGCTGACGTTTTTCTTTCGCCAGATGCCCGAGCTGATCGAGCGTGGCCACGTCTATATCGGCCTGCCGCCGCTGTACAAGATCAAGCAGGGCAAGCAGGAGCTGTACCTCAAGGACGACGCGGCGCTCAACGACTACCTCATTTCAAGCGCAGTGGACAACGCGGCGCTGACCTACCAGAGCGACGCGCCGCCGATTTCCGGGCCGGCCCTGGAAAAATTGCTGCGCGAGTACCAGCACGCGCTGGACCAGGTCGCCAAGCTGTCGCATCGCTTCGATCCGGTCATGCTTACCGCGCTGCTGGAGCACACCCCGCTGGAGCCTGCGCTGTGGGACGACGCGGTCGGCATGCAGGCTTGGCTGCAGGGTGCCACGGCACGACTGGCCGCGACCGGCTTGGGCAAGGCGCATTACCGCATCACGCTGCGTGCCGCGCTTGGCGAACAGCCCCCCGGCATTGAAGTACAGCGCGAGCAGCATGGTTTGTCGCATGCGTGGCTGCTGCCGCAGGCTTTTTTTGCCAGCGCCGAGTTCCGCCCGATCCAGGCCATCAGCCGCCAGATTCATGACCTCGTCAAGGACGAGGCGGTGGTACATCGCGGCAACGCCTCGCGCGGCGTGCTGAATTTCGCCGACGCCCGCAACTGGCTGCTGGAAGAGGCCAAGAAAGGCCGCAGCATCCAGCGCTTCAAAGGCTTGGGCGAGATGAATCCTGAGCAGTTGTGGGAAACCACGGTCAACCCGGATACACGGCGCATGCTGCAGGTGGGCATCGAGGACGCGTTCGCCGCCGACCAGATATTTTCGATGCTGATGGGCGAAGCCGTGGAGCCGCGGCGTGATTTCATCGAGGCCAATGCTCTCAAGGTCGCCAACCTGGATGTCTGAGCTCATGTCGCGTTGCAACTTGTCCTTTGCCTTGACCTGCCTTTACCCTTCGGCTCTTGTCTTCGTCGCACCGCAGGAAATTGCATGAAAACCACCTTGCTGTCCAGCGCGCTCGTCGTCGCTCTGTCTCTGTCCTGTGCGACGGTCCTTGCCCAGCCTTTGGGCAGGGCGTCGGGCGAATCGATGCAGGGCGATGCGGCCATGTCGGGTTCTGCCAGTGCGCAAAGCGACTCGCGCCGCGGGCACAAGGAAGAGGGCGAGGCCAAGGCGCCGGCGCAATACCCGAACGCCACGCGCACCGAACCCAAACTCGACCTGAGCAGCGAGAAGGACCAGAAAAACCTCCAGCAGGGCCTGGATGCAGTCAACGATGGCGACAAAGCCAAGGCCGAGCAGTTCCTGCAGCCCCTGGTTGACTCCAGCAAGAGCAAGTATGCGCAGGCTCTTGCGCTGCAGGGCTTGGCCAACCTCAAGTACAACGACGGCGACACCAAGGCCGCCATCGCCCTGCTGCAGCGCTCGCTCGCGCTGGGCGTCATGCCCAACGACACCTACTTCCAGTTGCAATACATGCTGGCGCAGTTCCAGATCGCTGACGAGCAATACCAGGCCGGCCTGGACACGCTGGCGAAATGGCGCGCCGAAGGCAAGAAGGAAACCGCAGATTCCTACGCCCTTGAAGGCAACGCCGACTACCGTCTGGAGAAATACCCGGCCGCCATTGCCGCCATCAAAAAGGCCCAGTCGCTGACCGACAAGCCCAATCCGAGCTGGAATCAGATCCTGATGGCCAGCTATGCCGAAACCGGACAAACTGACCAGGCTGCGGCGCTGGCGCAACAGCAGCTGGCCGCAACCCCGGGTGACGCCACCTCGCTGGGCAATGCCGTGGCGGTGCTGATGCAGGCGCAGAAGTATCCCGAGGCGATCCAGTTGATGGAAAAGTCTCGCACTGCCGGCACGCTGACCACCGAGTCCGGGTACGTAAACCTGGCCAAGCTGTATCTCATCACCGGTCAGGAAAGCGACGACTCCAAACCCAACGCACTGAAGGCCAGCCAGGTGCTGGATGAAGGCGTGAGCAAGGGCGTGGTGACTGCCAGCGCTGAAAACGACATGTTGCGCGGCCAAGCCGCGGAGTTGGCCGATGACATTCCCAAGGCTGTCGATTACTACGGCAAGTCCGCGGCCGTTGCCAAGGACGGAGAGGCCGCGATGCGTGCCGCCCAGTTGCTTTTGACGGAAAACAAATACAGCCAGGCCAAGACCTTTGTGCAGCAAGCGATCGACAAGGGTGTCAAGCACAAAGGTACCGCTTACATGTTGCTGGCTGAGACCGAGCGTGGGCTCAAGAACAAGCCGGCGGCCATCGCCGCGATGAAGTTGGCGGCGCAGCAGCCGGAGACCGCGAGCAAGGCCAACGCGTGGCTCAAGCAGGCCGGTGCTGGCAAATAAGACGGTTTTGGACACCGGTGCGCAAATGGACGTCCATTTGGCGCCACGCATCGTCTTGGCAATGCTATACAAACGTGGTTTGCTGTTGTAACGTTGAAACTTCCCCAGCGTTTCCTCGGTGGCGAGTACCGCCCATGCATTTCGGCGGTTTACGGGTGACGCCCTGCGGCAACGTTCTCTTCCGCTCGATCAGCTTCAGACAGTGACAGATGGCCTCTAGTAACGACGAAATCGGGCGATTCAGTTGGAAGCGCACATGGGCACTGGCAGTGGCCATCGGGCTGCATGCTTTCGCGTTTCTTCTGCTCGTGGCGCCAGTGGCGCCGCCGCATCAGGACCAGGCGAAGCAGGAGCGCATTGTCCAGGTAAACTTCATCGAGCCGCCGCCGCCGCCGCCGCCGCCGCCGCCGCCGCCGCCGGAGCCGCCCAAGCAGCCGCCGGCAAAGATCGTGCAGCAGGTGCGCCCGGTGGCGACCCCGCCGCCGCCAGCCGCGCCGCCTGCCGTGGAAGAGGTCTCGCAAAACGCCTACCAGGCGCCGCCGCCCTCACCGCCGCAGCCGCCGCAACCGCCGGCAGACATCACCGCCAGCTCGGATCTCAGCTACAACAGCCGGATCACGCCCAAGTACCCGCCGCAGGCAGTACGCCAGCGTCACGAAGGCACGGTCATCCTGATGATCCTGGTGGGCGTCGATGGTTCGCCCAAGGACATCAAGGTGGAGAAGTCCAGTGGCTATCGGGAGCTTGACCGCGCGGCCATGGACACGGCCAGGCAATGGCGCTTCAACCCCACCATTCGCGGCGGCCAGAAGGTCGAGGGCTACGCTCGCGTCCCGGTGACGTTCAATCTCAGCAACGCGCAATAAGCAAATCCGCCGTAATCGACTTGAGTCGATTACAGTTACCGTTCACGCTTGACTTCCCTAGGGTAGCGTTATGTTCCTACAGACTCCTGCAACGACCGATGCCGCACAGGCGGTGGGTGGCAACACCAACGCCGAAGCCATGAAGCAAATGGGCTTTGGCGACTTGATGCGCAATTTCGACTGGCTGGGCTGGGTGGTGTTTGTCACCCTGATCATCATGTCGTTCATGACCTGGTACTACATCATCTCCGTCACCATCCGTAATGCGGTGGTGAAAAGCCGGGCGGACAAGGTCATCGATGGCTTCTGGGGCAACGCCTCCACGCAGGACGCCATCCGCGAGCTCGAAGCGCAGCCGCGCAGCGAACCGTTTTCCAAGATCGCACTGGACGCCGCCGCCGCGGTTGCGCATCACCAGCAGGCTTCGGCCGGTGCCACCGGCCGCCTGGCCGAGTCTCTGAGCCGATCGGAGTTCATCGATCGCGCCCTGCGTCAGGCCGTGGCCCGTGAAAGCCTGCGGCTGGAGGATGGCCTCACGCTGTTGGCAACGGTCGGTTCGGCCGCACCGTTCGTCGGTCTGTTGGGTACCGTGTGGGGCATCTACCACGCCCTGATCCGCATCGCCGCATCCGGCAACGCGTCGATGAACGCGGTGGCCGGCCCCGTCGGCGAGGCGTTGTTGATGACCGCGTTCGGTCTGTTTGCCGCCATCCCGGCGACGTTGGCATTCAACTTCTTCAATCGCGCCAACCGGGAGACCTATGCCCGTTTTGACGAGTTTGCGAATGATCTGCATGACTTCTTCGCCACTGGTTCGCGCATCGACAGCCAGAAGTGAGGTTTGACCCATGTCCATGAGTGCCGGAGGCAATGGCGGCGGCCCAATGTCGGACATCAACGTCACGCCGCTGGTTGACGTGATGTTGGTGCTGCTGATCATCTTCATGATTACCGCGCCGTTGATGTCGCATTCGATCACGGTTGACCTGCCTGTCGCCAACCCGCATGCCAAGGAAGACGTGCTCAAGGCCCCGCCGCTGGACCTGGCGGTCAAGCAAGATGGGACCTTGTATTTCAACGATCACATGGTGACTGCGGCCGAGTTGAAGGCGCAGTTTGCAGTCAACGCGCAAAAGTCACCGCAGCCGGAGTTGCAGATTCGCGCCGACAAGGGCACCGAGTTCAAGATCGTGCGCGAAGTCATTGGCTCGGCCAAAGACCAGGGCATGGTCCACGTCGGCTTCATGACCACCGGCAAGGAGTAAGACATGGCTTACGCCACAAAATCTGCCGGTCCGATGAACGAGATCAACGTCACGCCGCTGGTCGACGTGCTGCTGGTACTGCTCATCATCTTCATGATCACCGCGCCGGTGCTGGCCCACAAGATCAAGGTCGATCTGCCCCAGCCCAACCCCAATCCGCCGATGACGACGCCGTTGGATCCGATTCACCTGAAGATCGACCGTGCCGGCGCGCTGTACTGGAACGACACGCCGGTGGATGAGTTGGGTCTGAAGGCGCAGTTGGCGGTGATCGCCCAGCAAACCAATCAGCCGGAAATCCAGATTGCCGCTGATGACGCCGTGGCCTATGAAGTCGTCGCCCGCGTGCTCGCTGACGCCAAGACCTACAATCTGACCAAGATCGGGTTTGCTGGCGGCGATTGATCGCTTCAGCGGCGCGATGTGCAGCCAGTGTTCTTTCCGGAAGCCCGCGCAAGCGGGCTTTCTTTCAACTGTGGCATCTGCGGTCGCCCGCTTTGACGGCGGCTGCGCGCACCCAGCTCACCAGGCGTGGCATGAGCTGGCTGTGACGACGGTCAGGCCGTCAGGGAGTGCTGGTTTCCCACGTCCTGGTCAAGCGCAAGCAGCGACGCGGCGCTCAAGTATTCCCATCCTGTTGTGACGCCGACAAGGCGACGGCGCCCGCTGCTGGCAGGGTGCAGCACCGGCGCGCCACCCGCGCTTAGAGAATGCTGGTCACGCCGACGCCAAAGGCAGTGATCAGCCGCGTGTAGATGAGTTTGGGCGACAGTGCCACATCAGGGAAATCGCCCACCGGCGTGTAGCAGCTGTGGAACGCCGGATCGTCGATGCGCAGTGGCTGGCAGCCTGGTTTGAGGTCATAGCTGGTGGCGTAGCGGAACGGCCACAGGTCAAACAACGGCAGGCGCTCGGAGACGTCGCCAATGGTCTGGTTGACTTCCGACAGCAGCGGAACGACGGCGCGGCGTGGCGCGACCACCCACGCGTTCTCCGGCGCCGTATCGCGCAGGATGTCGCGCCGCAGCTGCGCGGCAAAGCGCCGGTCGTAGACGATGACGCCGGCTTCGGTGTTGTAGTGATCCGAACGCGGATCGAAGTTGTGCGAGCCGACCATGGCAAAGCGGTCGTCAACCACGATGGATTTGGCATGCAGGCCGAAGCGCCGTCCGTTGCTCAGCAACGGCGCTGGGTGACGACTGCTGCCGCGGCTGCCAAGCAGTCCGCGCGCCTCGGTACCGCCGGCGGCCATCGCCGGCCGCGGACGGCGTGATGGCGTTGAGGTGGTCCCGCCAACCAAGCCGCCGGGGATAGCGACCTCTTCGGTATCGATGCTCGCATAGGCATTGGCTGCCGCCGGCCCTGGCGCGTGTGGCTTGAGTTCGTAAATTTCGAAGCCGTAGCGCGTGAGGTAACGCTTGCGGTGCTTGTAGGACATGGCGTACACGGCAAACGCATCGGTCGACGCCAGCGAGTTGGTGGACACCACGATCCGCGGCGGCGGCTGATGCTGGCGCAGATCCTCGAAGATCGCCCGCGCCCGCTTGCTCAACACCAGATACGGTGTCTGCAGGACGACTTCATCGCGTGCGCCGGCCACCATTTGCATCACGTGCGCGGTGAAGGCCCGTGCGTCGCGCTGGCGCGGCTGCTCGGTTTTGGCCGGCAGGTCGCTGAAGAACGCCACGTTTCCGGTGTACAGGCCTTGCGCCAGCACGTGCGATGCAAGCCAGTCGTTGTCGGTTGCCTCCTGCTGTACGCGGTACACGCGCTGTACGTGGTCATACTGCGGCTCGGTCCACGGCTCAGGCGTGTGGTTGGCAACGATGTAGCGGTTGAGATCGCGCAAGTGCGTCAGCGCCACCGCACGCGGGTGATGCCAGAACAGCTCGAAGCTGTCGGCCATGTCGCGCGCGGCGGGGCCGCCAACCAGCACGTCGCGGTCAACGTAATCAAATGCGTCATCCCAGTCGAAGTAGCGATTCTGATAATTGCGCCCGCCGGTGATGCCGATGCTGTCGTCCACCAGCAGCACCTTGTTGTGCATGCGCTGGTTGAGCTTGAAGAAGCAGCAGGCGACGCCGGCAATCCATTGCACGGCCGAGGTGTGCGCATCCTGGAAGGTCGGATTGTAGAGTTTGAGTTCGAAATTTGGGCTGGCGCGGGCCAGGCGATCGAGCAGGGGCAGGTCACCGAAGGAGCCAAGCTGGTCGGCAAGCACGCGCACGTGCACGCCGCGACGCGCGGCGTGGATCAACTCATCCAGCATCAGCATGCCGGCGTCATCGTCTGCCCAGATGTAGGTCTGCACATTGATCGAGCGCCGCGCGGCGCGAACGAGATTGATGCGCGCGGCCAGTGCCGATTCGCTCGGACCGAGCAGGCTGACGATGTGCACCGGCTGTGATGGCGTGGAGCGGGACAGCACGTCGTCGGCAGCTTCCAGCAGCGGCGAGGGTACCGCGCAGCGGTCGGCGCGGTCGCAGGTGGAGGTGCGGTCAGTGCTGGCGGCGATCACGGTGTCAGCGTGACGAATTTGCGCCTGCGATAGCGTGCAACCCTGCAGCAACGCCAGCATCAGCAGCAGGGGTAAGGCCAAATGGTGCGCGGTCATGCGTCAATCATATATGTGATGTGCAAACGCCCCGGCGCCAAGCGGCAGTCTTACGGCGACCAGAAGGCGTCCAGCCGCGCGTTGCCCGGCTCCAGTGCGCCGTTGAGATGCAATACCGCCAGGCCGCCGGGCGGCATGCCGCGGAAGTGGTCGGAGCGGCCTTCCACCAGCAGCGCCACCAGACGCTCGATCCCTGGATTGTGCCCCACCATCAGCACCGTGCCGGCGTCGGCGTGTTGGTCAAGCAGCGCCAGCAGTTCCCCTGGCGAGGCGTCGTAGATCTCGGTCGACAGCTGCGGAATCGGCGCCCCGGGCAAGGCGGACAAGGCCAGTCGCGCGGTCTCGTCGGTGCGCCGGGTTGGCGAGCACAACACGCGGTCAGGCGTGGTGTGCCGGGCCGCAAGCCACAAGCCGGCGGCCTGCGCCTCCTGCTCGCCGCGCGCGCTCAGGGGGCGGTCGCGGTCGTCGGTGTCCGCTTGCGTCGCGACCGCCTCGGCGTGACGCAGCAGGATCAGTTCGTGCATGGATGACTCCAGTGGTGGGCGGGCGCGATGCAACCGGTGTAGCGTGTCATTGCTGGCGCCTGATCCAGCGCAGCAATGGTCTCCAGTCTTGCTGGTGGTTGACCACCTGCTGCGACTGGTAATCGAAGATGCCCTTGCCCAGCGCGGCCAGCAATACGTAAGCCTGGCTGTCGCGCAGGTGCGCAACCAGCGGGAACGGCGCAGCGTCGGCCAATTCCGCCACTGCGTCCTGGCTGGCGTGCGTCCACGGCTTGAGCCGGTTGCCGACCAGCGCCACCGGCAGCTTGCCGCGCTTGATGCGCGTCACGGACTGCAGCTCGGCAAGGAAGGCCAGTGTCGCGTGCAGGTCAAACGAGGAGGGCAGCACCGGCACCAGCACGACGTCAGCCAGTTCCAGGTAAGGCTCCAAGTCACGGACCGTCGCACCGGCGGGAGTGTCGATCAACAATTGCTGGGTGTCCGCGGGCAAGCGGCCG
The DNA here is from genome assembly GCA_039936515.1 of Rhodanobacter sp. Taxonomy (GTDB): domain Bacteria; phylum Pseudomonadota; class Gammaproteobacteria; order Xanthomonadales; family Rhodanobacteraceae; genus Rhodanobacter. Next base: position 8,225 of record JBDTIE010000229.1, read on the forward strand.
AGCGAGCGGCGACCGCCCTCCTGCGCCAGCACGCCCGGTACGTTGTCCGGGCGCAACGCCGCCCAGCGGAAACTGGAGCCCTGCCGGTCGGCATCGACGATGGCTGTGCGCTGGCCAGCCTGCGCCCAATGCGATGCGAGCTGGGTAACCAGCGTGCTCTTGCCGCAACCACCCTTGCTGCTTGCCACCAGCGTCGTCAGCATCGATCGATCCCAAGGCCGCGAAGGTGGCTCCAGCCTAACCGGGAACCGTGACGCGTGGAACAGGCACGTGGTGTTGAGCGCAGGCTATTTGCGCGAGCCTGGCGTCCAGCCGGCGGGTGCCTCGGTGCTGATGCCGTCGTCGCGCAGGGCCGCCAGCAACAGGCTCATTTCCGTGCCGCCGTTGCGCGCCAACGCCAGCAGGTGCTGTGCCAGCGCTTTGTCGTTGGTCGCACGCGAGGACAGCGCCGCGAAGCTCTGTACCTGCCACACCAGATCCAGCCGCGCGCGCTTGGCTTGCGATTGTCGTGCCGGATCTTCGTCCAACACTTCGCGCAGATGCAGGCCGAGTGAGCGAGCCAACGGGCTCGAGCCCCATTCCAGCAGTTTTCCCAGCTTCAGGCAGTCGCTCTTGATGGCCGCATCGTCGCCGGCGTTTTCGCACAGCTTGGCGGTGATCTGCAGCGCCGGTTGCACTTGCGCACCACCCAGACCAAACACCAGCATCGCCTGCATGCCGACCGCCCCCGCGGCATGCGCCGGATCGAGCGTGTCTGCTGGCGGCGGCAGCACGCCAATCGAACCGGCCAGGGCCTGCAGACTGATGCCGGTGTAGTCGTCGTAGGCTTTGGCCGCCGCGGCGTGGGCCAGATCCTGGCGCGCCGCGTCCGGGTCGAGCGCATGGGTGTCGGTGCCGAGCTTGAGCAGCCACACTGCGGCGTTGTCGGCTGCCTGTTCCTGCAGCTGCTCCAGTGCCGCGGGATTCGGACAGTTGCCCGGCGCGGGCGCGCAATCCGCCAGGCGCGCCCAAGTGACCGCCGGACCAGCATCCTTGGCTGCGGCGGCGCGGCCGATCAGTGTGTGAAAGGTCAGGGACTCGGGCGGGTTCAGCAGCGGCCGCGCCAGCAGCGCGGCGGCCAGCAGTGGCCGCGCATCCACGCGCGGGGCAAGCACGCTGACCAGATCGCGCTGGAAGGCCAGCTGCGCCTTGTCGCGCGCCATGGCAGCGGGGCTCGGGGCAGCGGCAGGTGCGTTCGCGCGCACCGTTTCCGGCGGCGCGGCCAAGGCAGGTGAGGCCAGGCCGGAAAGGCCGTACAGCAAGGCGAGGGCAAGCAATCCACGCATGGTCGGTTCCGTGAGTAAAACCAAGGCGTCCGAGCATAACGCGCCGCACTTGAATCGCAGCGCGCGACGGTGGCACGCCGCACGCACG
>JBDTIE010000230.1:0-5735 GCA_039936515.1 Rhodanobacter sp.
GATTGGTGTCGTAGGCATCGGACTTGCGCGAGAAGCGCTCCGCGGTGCCGCTCTTGCCGGCGATCAGGTACGGAAAGCCGACCCCCAGCTTGGCGCTGCGACCGGTGCCGCGGCTGCCGTAAATCACCATCTGCATACCCTTGTTCACCGCCTCCCAATCGGCAGGCTTGGCGATCAGCGACGGACCGCTGGGCGGGTTCGGCAGTGGCTGCAACGTGGTGCCGGTCACCGTCCGCGTGGCCATCACCACGCGCGGCGCGTGCGGCACGCCGTGGTCGGCGAAGGTGGCGATGGCATGCGCCAACTGCACCGGGGTCACCGCCCAGTATCCCTGGCCGATGCCGGCAATGACCGTCTCGCCCGGATACCACGGCTCCCTGCTGTGCTCGGACTTCCACTTCTTGGATGGCAACACGCCGGAGGATTCGCCAATGAGGTCGATGCCGGTGGGGCGGCCAAAGCCGAGCTTGTCCATGTACGCGCTGAGCCGGTCAATGCCCATGTCCAGTGCCAGGCGATAGAAATAGGTATTCACCGATTGCTCGATCGCCTGGTACAGGTTGACCCGGCCACTGCCGCCGCGCACATCGTCGCGATAGCCGCGCGACTGCCCGGGAATGTAGAACACGCCGGTGGACAACACAGTGTCCTCGGGCCGGCGCAGGCCGTACTCCAGCCCGGCCAGAGCCATCAGCGGCTTGATCGTGGAGCCAGGCGGATACACCCCGCGCAGCGCGCGGTTGTACAGCGGCTTCTCCGGCGCGTTGATCAGCGCGCTGTAATCGGTGTGGCTGATGCCATTGACGAACAGGTTGGCGTCGAAGGTCGGCACGCTGACCATGGCCAGCACCTGGCCATTGCGCGGGTCGATCGCCACTGCCGCGCCGGTGCGTCCGGCAAAGGCCGCCTCCGCTGCCTTTTGCAGGCGCACGTCGAGGCTCAGGTACAGGTTTTTGCCCGGCGTTGGCGGGTGCGTTTCCAGCACGCGCTGGGTGCGGCCATCAACGTTGACCTCCACCAGCTGGTAGCCGGGCGTGCCGTGCAGCAGGTCCTCGTAGGAGCGCTCCACGCCGCTGCGGCCGACATGGCTGGTGCCCTTGTAGCGTGCCGCATCCAGCCGCGCCACGTCATCGGCGTCGATGCGCCCGACATAGCCGACCACGTGCGCAAACTCCGCCCCCAGCGGATAGCGGCGGATCAGGTACGGCACCACGTCCACCCCGGGGAAACGCCAGCGGTTGACCGCGAAGCGGGCGATTTCATCCTCGGTCAGGTGCATCTTCAGCGGCACGCCCTCGAAGCGCGGACTTTGCCGCAGCTGCTTGTTGAACGCGTCGATGTCTTCGCGCCCCAGCGGCACCACGGTAGCCACCCGCGCCAGCATGGCGCTCATGTCCGACACCTGTTCGGGCACGACCTCCAGGCGAAAGGCCGGCACGTTGTCCGCCAGCAACACGCCATTGCGGTCGTAGATCAGCCCGCGCGCCGGCGGGATCGCCAGCGGCTTGACCCGGTTGTTCAGCGCGCGCGTGGCGAACTCGTCATGCCGCACCACCTGCAGGAAGGCGAAGCGGCTGAACAGCGCCGCCAACCCCAGCACGATCAGCACGAAACCGACCACGGCGCGCCGGCGGAACAGCGCGCCTTCGCGCCGCGTGTCCTTGATCGAGCCGCGCAGGCGCATCACTGAATGCGCGCGCGTGTGCGCAGGTCGTCAAGCAGCAGGAACAGGAACGGCCACAACGCTGCGCCCACCAGCGGCGACAGCCACCAGCTCGCCGGCGGCAGCGAACCGCCAGCCAGCATGCGCACGACCAGCAACAGCACGCGATCGTTGAGCAGCAGCGCCAGTACCGCCAGCGTCTGCTGCCACATCGGGAAGAAACGCAGCCGCGAGCGGAAGTGCAACGCGATGAACACCAGCGCGCACAGCCGCAGCGCCTGCTCGCCCAACACCACACCAGTGAGCAGATCGGCCGCCAGGCCGACCACAAAGGCCAGGCCCAGGCTCACCTGGTCCTCCGACTCCAGCGCCCAGTACAGCAGCAGCAACGCCGGCCAGTACGGCTTGAACGGTTCCAACGCGCCCGGCAGGGGCACCAGCATCAACGCCAGCGCAAACACCAGCGTGCCGACAAACCACAACGTGCCGGCGCGATGCCGGCTCACGGCGTGCCGCCAATGGTTGCGGGCCGGTTGCTGATGGGCGCCATCGCCGGTGCAGGTTGTGCCGTCGTCGCTGCCGCCGGCAGATCGCCGCGCGGGGCCAGGTCGGCAGCCGGTCCGGCCGGAACGACCGGAGCCGGTGGGCCTTGCGGCTCGGCCAGATCGTGCAGCAGCAACACATCGTCGCTGCGGTCGATGTCAGCCGCCGGTGTCGCCCGCGCCTCCTGGAACATGCCGCTGGCTGCCGGCGCCACGCTGCGCACTTCGCCGACCGGGAAGCCCGGCGGAAAGCGTCCACCGAGGCCGGACGTAAGAAGGTGGTCGCCCGGCTTCACGTCGGCCGCCAGCGGAATATTGGGCAAGGTCAATTCGCCGCCATCACGCGAGCCATAAGCCACGGTGCGCAAGCCGGAGCGCTCGATCACCACTGGCAGCGCGTGGGCCGGATCAGTGATCAGCATGACCGATGAGGTGGTCGGCAGCACCTCGCGCACCTGGCCGAGCACGCCGTGGGCGTCGATCACCGGCTGCCCGGCGCGCACCCCGTCGCGCGCACCCATGTTGAGAGTCAGCCGATAGCGGTAGGCACCCATGTCCACGCCGATCACGCGTGCCAGTTGCACGTTGAGGTCCAGGCTGTGCTGGGTATCGAGCAATTCCTTCAAGCGCGTGTTCTGCTCGGCGACTGCGGCCATGCGATTGAGCTTGGCGTTGGCCAGCAGCAGGTCCTCGCGCAGGCGCTGGTTCTGCTCGGTCAGGCGGGCGCGGTCGGCAAAGGCCACGCTCAGCGTGCGCACGCCGGCCGATGGTAGCCCGGCCAGCCGATAGATCGGCTCAACCACCGTCGCTGCGGTGTAGCGCACGCGCCACAACCAGCCGTTGCGATGGTCCAGCACCATCAGCACCATGGCCAGCGCCAGATACATGATCAAGCGCAAGGTGCCGGCGGAGTTGCCGGCAAACAGAGGCGAGGATTCGTCCCGCGCGCGCGCCATCACGGCCCCCGGTCAGCGCGCTATTCGGGCGCGAAAAAGTCGCTGCCGTGCTGATCGATCAACTCCAGCGCCTTGCCGCCACCACGCGCCACGCAGGTCAGCGGGTCGTCGGCCACCTGCACGTGCAGGCCGGTTTCCTCCGACACCAGTCGATCCAGGTCACGCAGCAGCGCGCCGCCGCCGGTCAGCACGATGCCGCGCTCCGCCACGTCCGAGCACAGCTCCGGCGGGGTCTGCTCCAGCGCCGACTTGACCGCCGCGACGATGCCGGCCAGCGGCTCGTGCAGCGCCTCGAGGATCTCGTTGGAGTTGATGGTGAACATGCGCGGCACGCCTTCGGCCAGGTTGCGGCCGGAGATCTCGATCTCCTTGACCTCGCTCTGCGGGAACGCGCAACCGATTTGCAGCTTGATGCGCTCGGCGGTGGATTCACCAATGAGCGTGCCGTGGTTGCGCCGCACATAGTTGATGATGGCCTCGTCGAAGCGGTCGCCGCCGACACGCACCGACTGCGAATAGACAATGCCGTTGAGCGAAATCACCGCCACTTCCGAGGTGCCACCACCGATATCCAGCACCATCGCGCCGCGCGCCTCGTGTACCGGGATGCCGGCACCGATCGCCGCGGCCATCGGCTCCTCGATCAGGAACACGTCGCGCGCGCCAGCGCCCTCGGCCGACTCCTTGATCGCGCGGCGCTCGACCTGGGTGGAGCCGCACGGCACGCATACCAGCACGCGCGGGCTCGGGCGCAGGAAGCGCGACTTGTGCACCTGCTTGATGAAGTGCTGCAGCATCGCCTCGGTCATGGTGAAGTCGGCGATGACGCCGTCCTTCATCGGCCGCACAGTGGCAATGTTGCCCGGCGTGCGTCCGAGCATGCGCTTGGCGTCGGTACCAACCGCCGCGATCGTGCGCGGGCCGCCTGGGCCGCGATCCTGACGGATCGCCACCACGGAGGGCTCATTGAGCACGATGCCCTGCCCGCGCACGTAGATCAGCGTGTTGGCGGTGCCAAGGTCGACGGAGATGTCGTTGGAAAAGATGCCGCGAAACTTCTTGAACATGGGTCCGCCGTGGTCGGCTCAGGGATCGGTCGCGGGTACGTTGCAGCAGGCGCGCAGCGCCCCGGGTGCGACCGGATCAAGCTGAAAAGTAGCTCGCCAGTCTAGTCAGCACGTCCATCGCGCGCAAGGACGATGACGTTAAGAAATCCTTGTACAACACGCAGATATGGCCCTTTCGTGCACCGTGCGATGAACTTTGCCACGTCGTGGCGTTGGCCAGCCTGCGCTGCGGGCGTTACCATCAACGCCTTTGGCCTGCCTCAGCGGCGCGTCTGTCCGCCGAACCAGCCTCGACTCTAATCGGGAACGCTGCACATCATGCCTGCCGTCATCTGCGGATCGCTTGCCTACGACACCATCATGGTGTTCCCGGACCAGTTCAAGAACCACATCCTTCCGGACCAGATGCACATCCTGAACGTGTCGTTCCTGGTGCCGCGCATGCGCCGCGAGTTTGGCGGCTGCGCGGGCAACATCGCCTATAACCTGAAGTTGCTGGGCGGCGATCCGTTGCCGGTGGCCGCCGTCGGGCGCGATTTCGCCCCGTACCGTGCGCATCTGGAGCAATGCGGCATTTGCCTGGACGGCGTGCGCGTGTTCGACGAACAGTTCACCCCGCAGTGCTTCATCACCACCGACTTGGACAACAACCAGATCACCGCCTTCCATCCCGGCGCGATGTCCAGTGCGCAGGAAAACCACGTGCGCGACATTGCGCAAATCGATTTCGCCATCGTCGCCCCCGACGGCCGCGAAGCGATGCTGCAACACGTGGATGAATTCGCCGAGCGTGGCGTGCCCTTCATCTTCGACCCGGGCCAGGCCATGCCGTTGTTCAGCGGCGACGAATTCCGCGCCATGATCGCCAAGTCCACGTACGTCATCGTCAACGACTACGAATCGCAGTTGCTGCAGACCCGCACCGGCTGGTCCGCCGACGAAATCGCCGCGCAGGTCACCGCTTATATCGTCACCCAAGGCCCGCGCGGCTCGGTCATCCACGCCGACGGCCAGCAGTGGAACATCCCGGCAGCCCAGGAGCGCGAAATCGTCGACCCGACCGGCTGCGGCGACGCCTACCGCGCCGGAATGATCTTCGGCATCATGCGCGGCTACGACTGGCCCACCATCGGCCGCATGGCCTCGTTGATGGGCGCGCTCAAACTCGCCTTCCCCGGCACCCAGAACCAGCGCTTCACCTACGCCGAATTCGCCGCGCAGTTCCAGGACCAGTTCGGTTACGCGCTGGGTTGAGGCATCGGCAAGCCTGGCGGACTCGAGCTGATCTGCGGTCACACCCGCATCAAAAGAAAAACCCGCACCGTTTCGGGTGCGGGTTTTCAGGATAAAGCCCGTGGCGGTGACCTGTTGCCGGTCGCGACCTGCGGTCGCAGCGGCAACAGCAAAGAAAAACCCGCACCGTTTCGGATGCGGGTTTTCAGGATAAAGCCCCTGGCGGTGACCTGTTGCCGGTCGCGACCTGCGGTCGCAGCGGCAACAGCAAAGA
>JBDTIE010000231.1:0-1726 GCA_039936515.1 Rhodanobacter sp.
AAATTCGAGTACCCAGTGACCTGGGGCATCGACCTGCAAACGGAACACGAACGTTACCTGGCCGAGCAACATGTGGGCCGGCCGGTGGTCGTCATGAACTACCCCGAGGCCATCAAGGCGTTCTACATGCGCTTGAACGACGACGAGAAGACGGTAGCGGCGATGGACGTGCTGGCGCCAGGCATCGGCGAGATCATTGGTGGCAGCCAGCGCGAGGAGCGCCTGGACTACCTCGACCGGCGCATGGCGCAATTCAAACTCGACCCGGTGACGTACGGCTGGTACCGCGACCTGCGCCGTTACGGCACGGTGCCGCACGCCGGCTTCGGCCTGGGCTTCGAACGGCTGCTGGTGTACATCTGCGGCCTGTCCAACATCCGCGACGCCATCCCCTACCCGCGCGCCGCCGGCACGGCACAGTTCTGATGACCACCTCCAGCCCGCTGCCGCGCCGCGTCCGCCTTGCCACCGCTCTGGTAATGCTCGGCGCGCTGGCCGGATGCCATACCGCCAAGGTGCTGATACCACCCAACCTGCGCCCGGCCGAAGACAACACCGCCGCGCGCAAGCTGGCGATCGAGCAACTGCAGCAGGCCACCCCGTGTTGCAGCAGCTTCGCCGATTTTTCCTACCAGACGATGCTTCCGTGGCAGCCAAAGCGTTTCACCATGGGCGGTGGCGGCATGGTCGCCAACCTTGATGGAGCCCACAGCTATTTCTTGGCATTTCGCCTGCCCGACGATGCCAAGTTGCCCTATCGCATTGCCGTCAAGGCCGAATTGAACGGACGCTGGCTGCATTCAAGCTACCTGTTTGCGCCCACGCTGGTGCTGCTCGACGACGGCTTCCAGCCCATCGCGCGCAAGGACGTGGTGCTGTGCGAGCACATGGGTTGGGGCAGCGAGACCACCGGCGCCTTTGGCAGCCTTACCGTGGACAAGCCGCAGGCGCGCTACGTGCTGGTATACAGCTCCGCGGCGCAGCAATCGGGGGTGACGTACTGGGAGCAGTCACCCGCCGCGTTCTCCAGCAAGGCCACGCTGCAGATGAACTCCACCGGCAGCTTCAAGGTGCCGCATGGTCCTGACGGCACGTTGTGGGTGGGCATGATGAACAGCACCTATGCCAAGGCGGTGGACAACGCGATCTGCAAGAAGCAAACCGACGGCGATGGCGTGCTCAACACCTTGCGCGCGGTATTGCCGGCCGTGCCGTGGGTCGGCGGATCAACCCCCGCGGACGTCCCCGCCGACAAGCCGGCGACCGATACCAAGCCGGAGAAATCCGGCGGTGGCAAACCGTGATCTATCTGTATCTAGGGCTATTGCTCGGTGGCGTGGCGTGCTTTGCGCTGGCGTTGGTCGCGCAATGGCGCATCGCCCGCGGCCTGCGCCTGCGCCATCCGCGGCAGTGGCAGATCATTGCCGTGCCCGAGGATGGCGAGCCGACCGGCCTGCAGGTATGGACGCGCCTGCAGCGCGCATTGCGTTCGCCCATCCTGCCGGCGCTGGAAGACACGCGCATCACCAACTGGCGCAAGATATGGCGTTACGGCCCGTGGCTGGGCTGGCTGTGCTGGCTGGCCGCCATCGGCATGCGCTGGCTGTTGCGCTGATCACTTCACCGGAGCAAACCGCATGCAACTGGATTTGAAAGGCCGCCACGCACTGGTCGGCGGCGGCTCCCAAGGCATTGGCCGGGCTGCCGCACAGGAGCTTGCCGAGCT
>JBDTIE010000232.1:0-14917 GCA_039936515.1 Rhodanobacter sp.
CCCAGGCGCAGCACTGCCTGGCGGCGCCAAAGTAGGGCACGGCCAATGCCCCCCCGCACATGCGGGCGGGCATCGTTCGCATCGGGGTGCGGCAGGGATGGCGCGCCTGGTTGGCGCCAGGCTACCCGTGGCCCACCGTTATCATCCACGGCATGACCGGGTTTCCCATCACTCCGCTGCTGGCGCAGATCAGCGCATCGCTGGCCGCCCATCCGCGATTGGTGCTGGAGGCGCCGCCGGGGGCGGGCAAGACCACGCAGGTGCCGTTGGCGCTGCTGGACGCGCCCTGGCTTGCCGGAGGCAAGATCGTGATGCTGGAGCCGCGCCGGATTGCCGCGCGCGCCGCCGCACAGTTCATGGCCCGGCAACGCGGTGAGGTGGTGGGACAGACCATCGGCTACCGCATCCGCTTCGAGTCCCGGGTGGGTTCGGCCACGCGCATAGAGGTGGTGACCGAAGGCATCCTGACGCGGCTGCTGCAGGATGATCCGGAGCTTGCCGGCATCGGCGCCATCATCTTCGACGAGTTCCACGAGCGGCACCTGGCCGGTGACCTGGGCGCCGCGCTGGCGCTGGACGTGCAGTCCACGTTGCGCCCGGACCTGCGCCTGCTGGTGATGTCCGCCACCCTCGACGGCGAGCGTGTGGCGCAGTGGCTGGATGCGCCGCGCCTGTCCAGTCCCGGTCGCAGCTTTCCGGTGCGCATCGAATATCCCGCTGCGCGCGTGCAGGAGCCCATGGAGCAGCACGTCGCGCGCGTGACGCGCCAGGCACTGCAGGAAAACCCCGGCGACGTGCTGGTGTTCCTGCCCGGCCGACGTGAGATCACGCGCGTGCAGGGCTTGCTGGCACGGACACTGGCGCAGGCCGATGTCGAGGTACTGCCGCTGCACGGCGACCTGCCGCTGGCCGCGCAGCAGGCGGCGCTGGCCGCGGCTGATGCGGACGGGCCGCGGCGGGTAGTGCTGTCCACCAATGTTGCCGAATCCAGCGTCACCTTGCCGGGCATTCGCGCGGTGGTCGATGCCGGCCTGGCGCGCGAGCCACGGTTTGATCCCAACAGCGGCTTCTCGCGCCTGCAGACGGTGGCCATCGCGCAGGCGTCGGCCGACCAGCGCGCCGGCCGCGCCGGTCGCGTCGCCACGGGCACGGCGTATCGGTTGTGGCCGCAGGGCAAGCGCCTGGATACCTCGCGCAGCGCGGAGATCATCCACGCCGACCTGTCGACGCTGGCGCTGGAGCTGGCCGGCTGGGGCGTGCGTGCCGACGACGCCTCGGCTTTGCGCTGGCTTGATCCTCCACCGCCGGGTGCGTTGGCGCAGGCCTGCGCGTTGCTGGTCGCGCTGGATGCGCTGGACGCAACCGGCCGCATCACGGCGCCGGGGCGGCGCATGCTGGAGTTGGGCACCCACCCGCGTCTGGCCGCTGCCGCGCTGCGGGCACCGGTGGCCGTGCGGGCGCTGGTCGCTGACCTGCTCGCGCTGATGGAGGGCCGCTCGCCGTTGCGCGGCACGGATGCGCGCAACGACGACTTCCGCGCGCGGGTAAGCGCGCTGCACGCCTGGCGCGATCGCCGCGGACCGTCGCTGCGCGGCGACGTCGATACCGCCGCGCTGGCGGCCATAGAGCAATCAAGCCGCGGCTGGCGCAGACGTCTGGACGTCCATACCGCAGCCAGCGGAATGCCCGACCCGTGCACGGTCGGCGAACTGCTGCTGCACGCGTTCCCCGATCGCGTTGCGCGGCGCGATGACAACAACCCGCTGCGCTACACCCTCGCCAACGGCCGTGGTGCGCGCCTGCATGAGGACACCGCGTTAGCCGGCGAGCCGTGGTTGCTGGCATTGGACCTGCAGCTGGATGCGCGCGACAGCCTGATCCGCGCGGCCACGCCGCTGGATCCGCGGGTGCTCGAACGTGACTGCGCGGGGCAATTCCAGAGCGTGCGCACGCTGGGTTGGAACGATGAGCGCGGCGCGGTCGAGGCGTTCGTGGAAAGCCGCTACGCCGCCATCGTGCTGGCGCGGCGCAGTGTACCGGTGCATGCCGGCGACGCCGTGCCGGCCATGCTCGCAGCCGTGCGCGCCAACGGTCTGGGCATCCTGCCCTGGAGCGATGCCGCTGTGCGTCTGCGCGCGCGCATGCAGGCGCTACGCGCATGGATGCCGCAGCTGGAGCTGCCGGACGTCGGTGACGCCGCGCTGCTGTCGGCACTGGAGTCGTGGCTGGCGCCGCACCTGGTGCAGACCCATCGGCTGGCTGCACTGGATCCGGGTGTGCTGGCGCAAGCGCTTGCCGTGCGCCTGGATTACGCGCAGCGCCTGGCGCTGGACACCCACGCGCCGGAAAGCCTGCTGGTGCCCAGCGGCCAACGCCATCGCCTCGCCTACGCCGACGATCAGTCCCCGGTGCTTGCGGTCAAGCTGCAGGAGCTGTTCGGGCTGGCCGACACGCCACGCGTCGGCGGCGGTTCCATCGCTGTCACCTTGCATCTGCTCTCGCCCGGCGGGCGACCCATTCAGGTGACGCAAGACCTGAAGGGATTCTGGGAGCGCACCTATCCGGAGGTGCGCAAGGAACTCAAGGGCCGCTACCCACGGCATCCGTGGCCCGACGACCCGTGGAGCGCCACACCTACCCATCGCGCCAAACCCCGCGTTCGCAGGTGAACGCCGGCACGGGATTTTTCCGGCCATCCGTGTACGATCACGGTCGCCGCCGGAAAATCACGTGCTGAAACTCACGCGCCCCACTGCCACGGCGTCTGCTGCTGCAGACAGGCAACGTGCGGTCGACGACTTCGCTGTGGCGCCCAAATCCCGAGCCGGCGGAGCGTACGCCTGGGGGCTGGTGGCCCTTCTGGCCGGGCTGACCTTGACCTTGGCCATGCATCAGCACCAGCAGCGTCGCCAGCAGGTCGAGCAGACGATGCTTTACGCCCAGCTGGCCAAGACCGGCTACCAGGCGCTGCAGGCGCAGATGCGAGGCGCGGAGTGGGTATTGCGCTCCGTGCAGACGTTGTTTCTGGCCTCCGACCAGGTAACGGAAGCCGAGTTCGCTGCGTTCTATGAAAACCTGCAGCCACGCGGCCAGTTTCCCAGCCTGCTTGCGCTGTCCTACGCGCAGCGCGAAGTGCGGGCTGATGGCGTGCACTACGTCACGCGCCTGGTGCAGCCGGCCGCGGACAACCAGTCGCTGAGCGGCGTGGATCTGAGCACGCAGCCACGCAACCTCGCCAACGTTTTGCGTTCGCGCGACAGCGACCGCACGAGCTTGTCTGCCCCGTTTCAGCTGGTGCGCGGCAATGGTGCCTCCGCTGCGGTCGACGGCGTCACCTTGCGCCTGCCGATATTCTCCCCCGGGCCACCGCCGCGCGATACCGCCGAGCGGCGCGCGCGCATCCAGGGTTCCATCGCGGCCTCGTACCGGGTCAGTGAATTGATCGGCAACGCGCTGCCACCGGAAGTGAGTGGCGCACTCGACTTGCGCGTCACCGACGTCACCGGCGGCAGCGCCGTGGTGCTGTTTGAATCGCGTCCGATCGCGATCGGCGCGCCGCCGCCGGCGTCCCTGGAACGCGTGCTCGACTTCCACGGGCGGCTGTGGAAGGTGAGCCTGTGGCCGCTGGACCCGGGCGCCGGATCCATCCCTGTCGACGAGTCGGTGTGGCCGACCGGCGTGTTCGCCAGCGTGCTGCTGGCGTTGCTGGTGTTCTCCGTCGCCAGTACGCGCGCACGTGCGCTGGAGCTGGGTTGGCGCATGAGCCGGCGTTATCGCGAAAGTGAGGAACGTTTCCGTGCATTGAACGAGCTGCTGCCGGCGTTGGTGGTATTGGCCCGCATGGATGGCGAGGACATCACCTATGCCAACCAGGCGGCACGCGAGCGCTTGGGCGCTCATATCCAGCATAGCCGGCTGGCTGCACTGTTCGAGCAAGGGCATTTGCCCGCGCACCTGCGCGATTGCGACAAGCACGGCGGCAGCCGTGGCGAGACTTGCCTGCGCGAGGGCAACGGCCTGCGCTTCTGGGCGGACGTGGCAATGTCCAGGATCGTGCTTGACGGCGAAGCCACGCTGTTGATGGTGGCCACCGACATCAGCGAGCAACGCGCGATGACGCAGTTGTTGAGCCATCAGGCCACGCATGATGCGCTGACGGAGTTGTACAACAGGCGTGAGTTCGAGCGTCGACTGCGCGCCACGCTAGAAGCTGCCGGTACCAATACCCCGCTGGCAGCAGTGATGTACCTGGATCTGGACCAGTTCAAGCTGATCAACGACACCTCCGGGCACCTGGCCGGGGACCGCCTGCTGATCCAGTTGGCGACGATGATGGGCAAGCAGCTTGGCGGTGGGGACGTGCTGGCGCGGCTGGGCGGCGACGAATTCGGCGTGCTGGTATTTGACCTGCACGACGAGCGCGGTGCGGCAGCGGTGGCCGAGCGCATGCGTCGCTGCATCGATGGCTACGTTTTCATCTGGGAGCAGCACAGCTTCATGATCAGCGCCAGCATCGGCGTGGTGTTGATCGGCCGATCCGGTTGCAGCATGACCGATGTGCTGGCGCAGGCCGATACCGCCTGCTACCTGGCCAAGGAATCAGGTCGCAACCGCGTGCACTTCTACCGCGCGCAGGATGACGAGACGGCGCAGCGGCGAAGCGAGATGGACTGGGCCAACCGCCTGCGCGTGGCCGTCAGCGAGCAACGCCTGGTGCTGACCTACCAGGAGATCCACGCGTTGCCGCTTGCCGCGGACAATCGTTCGCCGCGCGTGGAGTTGCTGCTGAGGTTCCGCGAGGACGACGGTCGACTGGTGGCGCCGGGGGTGTTCATCCCGGCTGCCGAACGCTACGGGCTGATGCCGCAGATCGATCGCTGGGTGGTTGAGACTGCGCTGGGCAACTTCGACCGCATGCATCCGGCTGGCGCCGAGCTGCGCATGGCGGCGATCAACCTTTCGGGCGCCAGCGTGGAGGACGACACACTCGCCGACCTCATCATCACACTGCTGCAGCGTCACGCCATCGCGCCCGGGCGCGTGTGCTTCGAAATCACCGAGACGGTCGCGGTGCGAAACCTGTCGCAGGTGGGGCGTTTCATGGACCGGCTGCGCGCGGTGGGCTGCGCAATCTCGCTGGACGATTTCGGCGCCGGCATGTCCTCTTTCACCTATCTGAAAAACCTGCCCATCGACATCATCAAGATCGACGGCAGCTTTATCCGCGACATGCTCACCGATCCGGTCAGCCACGCGATGGTGCGCGCGGTGGCAGACATCAGCCAGCGGCTGGGCCTGGCGGTGGTCGCCGAGTGGGTGACCGACGCGGCAACCGCCGACGCGCTCACCGCTCTGCAAGTCGACTACGCGCAGGGCTTCGGCCTGCACGAACCGGAGCTGGTGCCGCTGCACGCCGGAACGAACGCGCCCACCCCCGGTCCGGTTTGACCACACCATCGTTCGCGGCGATATCCGCTATTCGGACCGGGCGTCGCGCCGCAAGCCCGGGGTCAAGGGACGACATCGGCGGCGCGCAGTGCCCGCCGTACCCCGGCGCCGATGCGGCTTTGGCTATCGCGATGTCGCCGCTGCCGGCGCCGCGGCCGGCGAGCGTTCGAAACTGCCGGCGTCGCCGGGAAAAACCACCGGGCTTTCGTAGCCATCAGCGGACACGGCGGACACGCCGAAGTACCAGTCGTCGATGACGACGTCCTTGAGCACGGCGTGGTCCACATCGCCGACGGCGCGCGCGTGTTGCCACTGCGGCGCGGTGGTGTCGCGCCAGTGCACGCGGTAGCCGGCGGCGCCGGGGACCTTGTGCCAGGCCAGCGTGGTGTCGGTGGCCACCGCGCCTTGGCTGCTGACACCGGTCGGTGGCGCCGGTGCGCGGCTGAGCGTGGCCATGGTGATGGCGTTGAGCGCGGTGACGCGGGCGAGATAGCGGAAGTCGATGCCGTCGATCGTGTCGCCGTAGTGCACGCCGCGATCGGCGTCTGAAGTGCCGGTGCGCAGATCCTGGTGCTGGCGCGTGTAGTCCTCGTGTGCCTCGGTCACGCGCACCGCAGGGAAGCCCGCTTCCAGGAACGGCACTTGATCGCCGCCGCGGCCGTAGCGGTCGGTGCGGTAGATCATGTGCACGCGAAAGTCCGGCAGGTACTGATCCGCAAGCGCCGCCATCATGCGTGCCAGGTTGCGTGAGGGCGAATCCACTTCGCCGCCGTGATAGCGGCGGTAATTGGCTTGCTGTGCGGTCTCGTTGCTTTTGGTGCCTTCGGAAAACACGCGCACCGTGGTGTTGTCCACCACGCCGTTCTGCCCGCGGCTGTTGCCAACGATGTCGTTGTTGAGCTGCGCCTCCACCCGCCAGCCTTGGGCCACCGCGTAATCGGCCAGCACCTTGCCACCGTACAGACCTTGTTCCTCGCCGGACAGCGCGGCGAACACCAGGGTGGCGTCGTTGTCCTGCTTCGACAGCAGCCGCGCCGCTTCGATCAAGGCCGCGACGCCGGAGGCGTCATCATTGGCACCGGGGGCGTCGCTGGTGATGTTCATGACATCGGTGACGCGCGAGTCCAGGTGACCGGTCATCACAATCACGCGTTGCGGGTCACGCTCGCCGCGCTTGATCGCGACCACATCCATGACCTGCGTCGGCGCTGGTGCACGCTTGCCGGTAAACATCTGCGAAGGCGTGACCACGGTGATGCAACCGCCGCAGTCACGCGCGATGGATTCAAAGCGGGCTTTCACCCAGCGTCGGGCTGCGCCGATGCCGCGCGTGTCGGAGCGGATATCGGACAAGGTGTGTCGCGTGCCGAAGCCGACCAGGTGGCTGATCGTGCTGCGCAACTGGGCCTGGCTTGGCGCACTGGCCAGCGCATGCAGCGCCGGTTGTTCGTGCGGAACGGCTGGCTGCGTTTGCGCCGAGACGGCGGACGCCGATACCAGCGCGGCGCACAAGAAAACGGGAGTGATCCGGAGCATCGTGTGCGGTCTCTGGCGGCAAGACCCGCACGATACAACGTTGCCGTGCCACGGCAATTGCTGCCGGCTCGCGCGCATCGAAGCACGGCCTTGGCCGGCCGGCCGGTCGCGAACGCGAGATCGCTGTAGCCCGAATCAGCGACTGGCGGTGGCCCAACCCGGGCTGCCGCCAGTCGCCATGGCCTACTGCGCGGTCAGAGTGACATCGTCCAGAACGAACGACGTCTGCAGCGAGCCGTCTTCCGTACCCCGGAACCGGATCTGCACCGTCTGCCCGGCATAGGCCGCCAGGCTGTTGGTGTGCACCTGGTAACCGGTGGCGTGGTTGAGGTTCGAGTAGGTCGCCAACGTCTTGAGCACCGTGCCGGAAGTGTTGAGGACCTGCACCGTCAGTTTGTCGTAGGCGCTGCTGGTGGTGGTTTCGGCAGTGTCGACATGCAGGTAGTAGGACAGCGTCACCGTGGTCTTGCCGCCGGGGATGGCGACGGTCTGGGTCGTGGTGTCAGTGTGCGTGCTGCCGTATCCGTTCATCCAGTCAAACCAGGTGCCGGCGTGGGCGGTCTCGCCGGAGCAGGTGCTGTTGCTGCACAAGGTGCCCGAGCTCATCGACCAAGGCGAGGTCGTGCCGCTTTCAAAGCCGGTGTTGCCCAGCAGCTGGGTTGAACTGCCACCGCCACTGACGGTCACCGATTGCGTCTTGGTGTTGCTGGCGCCGCCGTTGTCGGTCACCTTCAAGGCGACCGAGTACGTGCCGGCCGCGGCGTAGGTGTGGCTGGGGTTGGTGGCGGTTGACGTGCCGCCGTCGCCGAACGTCCATGCGCGCGAGGTGATGGAGCCATCGCTGTCAGTGGAGCTGTCGGTGAAGTTGACCGTCAGGCCGCTGATGGTGTCGCCGAAGTTGGCCACCGGTGGCACGTTGGCCGGCGTGCCGCCGCCGATATGGCTGGCGACCTGGTCCATCCTCGGGCTGCCGAAGCCGGTGGCGAAGTCCCAGCCGGTGTGCGCTGTCTCGCCGCCGTTGCTGCCCGAGGTGACGTCGTGGTAATCGACCGCAGTCAACGTCTGGTACAGGTACGGGGCAGCAAAGGTCAGGGTGGGGTGGGTGGCAAGCAGCCGCGCCCATGCGCCGGCAAACAGCGGCGCGGCGAGGCTGGTGCCGCCGATCTGCGAAATCGCGCCGTTGACCACGACCAGCGAGCCGCTGTTCGGATCGGCGTCCAGGGCGATATCAGGCACGCCGCGCTTGGTGCCGGTGACCACGCCCTGCTGCCAGCTCGGCATCGGCTCGAACAGGCTCGGACTGCCGCCACCGCCACTCCATACCGTTTCGCTGCTCCAGGTCGTGGTCGAGGCGTTCAGGGTCGTGCCGCCCACCGCCACCACATAGGGCGAACTGGCCGGGCTGCTCGGGGTGGTCGCGCCGTTGCCGCATTCATCCGCACCACTGTCGCCGGAGGAGACCGAGAATGTCTGCCCCTGCGCAATCGCCTGCTGGAAAATCTGGTCGTCGGCGGCGGCGGAGCCGTCACTCTGTGCGTCGGTCTCGCATTCGCCCAGCGACACGTTGATGATCTTGGTCGCGTTGGCCGACACGATGGTGTTGAAGTCGGCGGTGAGGTTGGCATTGGACAGCGTGGGGATGTTGTAGAAGATGAGCTTGCCGACCTGCCCGCCGGCCATGCCGACGATGTCCTGGCTGTCCAGGTTCCACTCATCGACGCCGCTGGTGTCAGTGCTGGTGCCGTTGGTGTTGACCGTCTGCGTGGTCACCGTCGCCAGGCCGTTGTTGGCCGTGAACGTGTTGAGGTCGGTGATGGTCTGGGTGATCTTGCCCTGGGTCACGATGCCCACCGCCACCCCCGCAGCCGTCGGCAGCGAGCTGGCGCCGTAGATGGCCGAGAACTCGGTCGGCTTGTGCCCGGTGACTGCCTGGGTGGTGTAGCCCGCTTGTGCGCGCTGGGCCAGAGTGTGCGCCTGGTGCACGCTCTGCAGGCCGATCACGGACAGCACGCTGTCCTGCAGCGCTGCGGGAATCTGCGGCGCCGAATTATTCATGAACGCGTTGCGACCGTCGTGCGTGCGTACCTGCACGAACGTGGTGTTGAATGCCGCGCGTGCCGTGTCGGCGCGGCCGTCGGCCGAAACCAGCAAGCGGTTTGGCGCAATCGTGACGTTGCTGAAACCGGCGGTGCGAAGGTACGTAGCCACCGCACTGGCCTGGTCCGCGGTCGGCGCATAGCTGGCGACAAACTGCGCGCCGGACAGACGCACGGTACCGGGCGCCTGCTGCGCTGTGTGCACCAACGTCTGCAACTGGGACGGATTGCGCAGCTTCAACGCAACTTCGATGTGTATCGGTTGTGACGCGGCCAGCGCGCCGCTGATGACATCGCCCTGGCGCAAGCGGGTGACCGGTTGTGCCAGCGTGACCAACGCGGGCGTTGCGGCCGTGGCGCAGGGCGCGCCGAGGGTTGCGGCACAACCCATGGCGATGGCTGCAGCAAGCAGCCGCCGACGATTCTGACTTGGCATGTGTGACTCCCGAAAGATTTTGCAAGGCACACGCATCCCCTGCGGCCGCGTGGACCCCACTTTGAACGCGACACCGGCGGTGTCGCGCAACATTGGTTTTTCAAGGCAAGGATCCCGCGCGGTATTGGCTGCCGCCCCCCTGCATCCCATACGGCGGCCAACTGCGGTTTGCACCCGTGATCGGCGCCAAGGCGCCTCTCACGACAGGATCGCCCAGCGAATCTCCCGCTGCTCGGCCCGAGCGAAATTGAAACTCGGCGGCTTATGCGTCAATAGGCATTTTTCGTATTGACGATAATCGAATTCGTATTTACCTGTAAGTGTGACGCAAGATAAAGCGTTAACCCTCGGAGATAATCCCCAATGCGGCCAGACAACTCATTCACCCGCCGCCTGAAGTCGCAAGAAATTGACAACAGCGGGATGCAAACCCGAACCAGTCGATGCGCTTCGTTTAATGGCAATTCAGATTGAGCGGCGCGGCAGGCGTTGCAGGCGTTGCGGCGGCCGCTTCATACCGTTAGCGTCCCGCGTCGGCGTTCCGGCGCGTACAAGCAAACGGCCGCATCAACCGAGTGGTCGCACGCGGAAGTTTCGCCCCTTGATCCCGCTCGCGCGCATCCGCTCCAGCGCGCGATTCGCCAGCGTGCGAGTGATGGCTACGTAGGCGCGGGTGGCGAAGACGTCGATCTTGCCGATGTCCTTGGCGTCCAGCCCGGCGTCGCCGGTGAGCGCGCCAAGGATGTCACCGGGCCGCAGCTTGTCGTGCCGGCCGGCGTCGATCACCAAGGTTTTCATTGGCGCCAGATGCAAGGTCTTGCCGCGCGGCGGAGCAACTTTCAGCGGCCGCCACGGCAGCGGCGCGCCGTCCAGTTCCTCGATGTTTGCCGCCTTGGGCCGCTCCCGCGGCGTGCACAGGGTGATCGCCAGGCCGCTCTGCCCGGCGCGACCAGTGCGGCCAATGCGGTGGGTGTGGGTTTCCGGGTCATGCGCGATGTCGTAGCTGACCACCAGCGGCAGCGCCACGATGTCCAGACCGCGCGCGGCCACGTCGGTGGCCACCAGCACCGCGCAGCTGTGGTTGGCAAAGCGCACCAGCACTTCGTCGCGATCGCGTTGATCCATGTCGCCGTGCAAGGCCAGCGCGGAGAAGCCGCGACGGTCCAGCTCCTGTGCCACCGCGTCGACCTCGCGGCGCATGTTGCAGAACACCAGCGCCTGGCTTTGTGCAACGCCTGCGGCGTGGTGGCCGAGCACCTGTGTGAGCGCGTCGATCTTCTGCGCCGGGTCCACCTCGTGGAAGCGTTGTTCGATGGCTGGCCTTTCATCGGCCGGTGCATCCACTGTCACCTCGACCGGATCGTCCTGCACGCGTCCGCTGACTGCGCGAATGGCGTCCGGATAAGTGGCCGAAAACAGCAGCGTTTGATGGTGTCTGGCGATGCGGCCGATGATGTCGTCGATGGCCTCGGTGAAGCCCATGTCCAGCATGCGGTCGGCTTCGTCCAGCACCAGCACCTTGATGCCGCCGCCGTGCAGGCTGCCCTTCTTCAGGTGTTCCTGCACGCGTCCGGGCGTGCCCACCACAATGTGCGGATCATGCGTGAGCGACGCCAGTTGCGGACCCAGCGGCATGCCGCCACACAGCGTCAGCAGCTTCACGTTGGGGATGTTGGCCGCCAGCTTGCGGATCGCCTTGCTGACCTGGTCGGCCAGCTCGCGCGTGGGACACAGCACCAGTGCCTGCAGGCGGATCACGTCCGCATCGATCAACTGCAGCAGGTTCAGCGCGAACGCCGCGGTCTTTCCGCTGCCGGTTTGCGCCTGCGCAATCACGTCGCGACCGGCAAGCATCGGTGGCAGGCTTTGCGCCTGCACCGGGGTCATGGTGGTGTAGCCAAGCATCTGGACGCTGGCCAGCAGCGCGGGTTTGAGCGGGAGCGAATCGAACGAAGTCATGCGCC
This sequence comes from Rhodanobacter sp., assembly GCA_039936515.1. Lineage (GTDB taxonomy): Bacteria > Pseudomonadota > Gammaproteobacteria > Xanthomonadales > Rhodanobacteraceae > Rhodanobacter. The sequence goes on from JBDTIE010000232.1 coordinate 11,481, forward strand.
ATGATCGCATGGGCGTCGCACTCACATGCCGCGGCACCCATGGATCACGGGCCCGGGTCGCCGGTCATTGCGCCATCCGTCAATGCGCAGGCGTGCCGGTATCGAGGCCACGCAGGAACTCGACCACGTCCTCTCGCTGCAGCTTGTCCGCTACATAAAACGGATGCGGCGCACTGGCGCCGCGCGCCGGATCGATCAGGGCATCCAGACTGCGCACGGAATCGTCATGCAAGAACACCGGCTTGCGTGCCAGGTCAAGCAGCAGCGGCAGCGCGTTACCGCGGATGCCGCCACCCGGGCTGGCATCGACCACGATCATCTTGTCGTCAAAGGTGCCAGGCGAATCCTGGATCGGGCTGAGCGGGGGCGTGCGCTGCGCCAGCACCTTGGGCGCGTAGCCGGGCCAGATGGTCTGCATCGGCACCAGCGCGGCGTTCACCGGTTTGGCCTGATCGACGTTGTGGCAGGACGTGCAATTGGCGCGAAAGATTTCCCGTCCGCGTGAGGCGGCGCCGGCATCGGCAACCACGCCCTTGGGCGCGGGCATGCTCGCCATGTACGCATTCAAATCCAGCAGCTTGGCGTTGTCCACGCGCACCCCGACCGGTGTGGCGGCGGCACCGGCCTCGCCCGTGGTGCTGGTCTTGACGTAGGGATAGTTTTTCACGCCGGTGCTTTTCAACACCGCGGCGTAGTCATCGGCCAGCTGGTCACCGGCCGTGCCGGCGAGGGCGTGGAGAAACTTGCGTCCACCGGGCGTCAGCAGCCGGGTCGGATCAAACAGCGCCGTGTAGATCGTGTTGCTGAAGTTGTCGAGCACGGCGTTCTGGCCGGAGGTGCCGTACGGACCTGCCAGGTCTTGCCGGAAGAGTGGCGGAACGTGCACCGGGTTGCCGATGCCGTCCGGCGTGTCGTCGAACATGCCGACCGGGAAATATTGCGGATTGCTCAGGTACGCGTCGACGTCCGCTTCGGTCGATTCCCTGGTAAGTCCCTTGGGCGCACGACCGATGCTCGAGCCGTCCGCCATTTGCAACTGCAGGATCGGAAAAAACGCACGGGAATTGCCGGCTGCGGCCAACATCTTGCCGATCTGCAGCGAGTGTTCGGTTCGTCCGTCTATGCGATGGCCGATCGAGCCGCCGTTGGCCATGGCATACAGCGATCCATCGGTGATGGTGTGGCATAGCGCGCAGGTGATGCCCAGCTTGTCATGCTTGGGCACGATGCCGACCACGGCATTGGCTTTGACCAGCTTGAGCATCACCGCCGGATCGTTGAGCAGCGGTGCGTTGGCCGCGGAAAGGTCAGTCTTGAATTCCGCCGCGAGCTTCGTGCGCATAGCCGCATCGATGTGGTCGACGTCGATGGTCATGCCCAGCTTCATCGCAACGAGCAAGGTGACTTTGGCCGCCTTGATGCCTTCCGGCAGGCGCGCGGCGTCGGTCCAGAAGCCCTCGTTGCCGAACGTTTCGTAACGGAAGACGTCCTGGCCACGTTTGGCGCTGCCGCGTTTGATTGGCTCCGGCGCCTTGGCATTGGCCGGGCCATCGGCCGGGGCGCCTGGCCCGGTTGCCGGCACGGCGGCTACCGCGACGCCAACCGCCAGCGCGGCACAGATGGCGAACGCCAGATGATGCGGACGAAAACGTTTCATGATGACTCTCGCAGGCGGTGCGGGCGCGACACAGGCGTGTCCGCGTCAGACAGGAAACCAAATGGCGCTGGAGGTTGATGCAAGCGCAACGGGTTGCGAACATCGACCGCGCGCCGATAGCGCACAAGGCCAATTGCAAGGGCAGCTTTGCGCGCTGCGGCGTGAAAGACCCGTGAGACGTCATCCAGCGTCGGGGCCGGAGCCACACACCGTTGGCTGCGCTCGATCATTTGGGCGGCCAATGCCAGGCGCGCCAAGCGGCCTGCAAGTGAGCCCCCAATACACCCTTGCGTTGGCGCGGCAGCTCGCCGACCCTGTACGTCTCTTTCGCAGGGTGGTCACCGATGGATAGCGTGTGCATTGAGGGACTGCGCGTGGATGCGCTGATTGGCGTGTATCCGTGGGAGCGCCAGACGCGTCAGCCGCTCATGTTGAGCTGCATACTGGGCTGTCCTGGCGGTGCAGCGGCAGATGACCTGACCGCCGGCATCGACTACGCACAGGTTGCCGCGGCGCTGCGCGCGCATGTGGCCGAGCGTACCGATGGCTTGCTGGAAACGCTGGCCGACAGTTGCTGCGCCATGCTTTTTGCGCGCTTCGCGCCGGTGTCCATCGACCTGCGCATCGACAAGCCGATGGCAGCGCTCGCCCTGGGTTGCGAGCGCGTTGGTATCCGCGTGCAACGGCCGTGCGCGTGATGGCGCAATCGTGGCTGTTGCTGCTGGGCTCCAACCAGGACTCCGACGCGAGCGTGCGCGCGGCGCTGGCGCGGCTGGCTGCGCATGGAGCGGTCGATCTGCTGACGCCGATCCGGCGCTTTGGCTCGGACGACGGCGCTGGCGGGCAGTATTACAACGCGCTGGCGCAGTGGCGCCATGCCGATGACGGCACGCCGATGCTGACCTGCATCCGGCAGATCGAGCTGGAGCTGGGACGGGATCGTGGCAGTGCGGAGGTGGCTATCGACATCGACGTGCTGGCCGCGTGGATCGGCCAGCGCTGGCACGCCCACGCGCACGCGGCGGAAAAGAATGAATTCACTCGTGCATCGGTGCTCACGCTTCTGCACGAGGCCGGCCTGGAAGTCATGCAAACACCGCGAGGGAAGGGCTGATGGAACGCTTCGTGGTTTACCTGCCGCGCTGGTTGCGCTGGGCGCTGCTGCTGTCGCTGGCGGCGCTGGTGGTCGGCTTCTCGGTGGTGTTTTTCATCGGCATCAACCGCCCCGGCTTTCGCGACTGGCTACCGGCGTCGGTATCGGTGGTGCAGATAGCGCTGACCGCGCTGGCCTATGTGCTTTTGGTGTTTTTCACCGAGTCCGGGCAAAGTCCGGTTGCCCTGCAGCGACGCACCGAGCGGGTCCTGGCCGGATTGTTGCCAAAGACGCTGGAGCGCATCACCGACGTCGAGGGTGAACCGGTGATGGTGGAGGTCGGACAGCCCAGCGGCGTCATCGGCCGCGATTACCGGCTGCACTCTTCGCATACGCAAGTGCGGCTGTGGGTGGGCCTGAACGTGCACCGTGTGATCGTGATCGTATTCTGCCAGCGTCCGCCGCAACTCGACGACGTCGGCTTCGTGGCGCTGTTGCAGGAGAGTTTCCACGACACCATCAACGGCGCGCGCGCCATTGGTTACGACGAGCCGCATTTCCAGGTCGAAAACATCAATGGCCACGACTTTGCGTCGATCTGGCTGACCTGGGATGTCGGTACCGCGCAAGACTTCCTGACGCACTCACCAAGCCAGCTGTTCTTCGCGCAGGACGTGGCGATGATGG